>CAXGRO010000112.1:0-12126 GCA_964012055.1 uncultured bacterium | reverse complement strand
AGAGAGGCTATCCCGAACCGCGTTGCAATTCTAACGCCCTTTTTTTATTACCATAAAGCCTATTAAAGGAAATCCATGACTAACGAAGAAGTCATTCACTTTCAAACTTTCGGTTTTCTCCTGTGTAAACAATTGTTGTCTCAAGAAGAAATGACCGTGCTATCCAACGGTTTCGACGCGGCCATGGGGAGGGCCCGAGGCGGAGGCCCCAAGCCGCAAGCTGGGGAAAAAAGACAGCAAATCGTGCCTTTTTTTGACTACGATCCCGACGTGTTTTACCCGCTGCTGGACAACGAGAAAATCTTGCAGGTTTTTGAGCGACTGCTGGGGGAGGATTTTATTTTTACACTCAGTTCGGGCATTATCCATACGAGCGGTACGGAGTGGCATCACGACGCCTGTGCGCCGGAAGGTTTTTTCAGCATGCGGGCGGCGATTTACTTGGATGCGTTAGAGGACGAAGATGGGTGTTTGAACGTGATTCCGGGTAGTCAGTTCAAAGAATATCGCGATGAGATCAAGGCGAATATAGATGAGTTTGGGAAGATGTCTAGAGATATTCCCGGGCGCCATCCAATAGTAAATGAGCCGGGCGATGTGCTCTTTATGAACCACAAAGTGTTTCATGCTTCATTGAGCGACAATCCCGGGCGCCGAGCGTTGCATATTAATTGCGTGCAGAATACGACGGCGGAAAAAAATCAAGAGCATTTTGCTTGGCTTACCGAGTTTCTCACTGGAGAAACCAATGGGTGGGGGCGATTTTACAGCGAGCATATGCTAGAGACGGCCGGGCCGCGCAGGAAAGAAATGCTCGATAGGGCCATTGCGCTGGGGTATGGGAATACGGGGCCGATTAGTCAATCGCAGGATAAGTAGGTGTTCAGTTCTAAGGCTTGAGCGGTTCAATGTACAAGGTGTCGCCGACGGCACAGCCTATATCGGTGGCGGCGTGGCCGAAGCTGATAGCGAGCTGGAGGTTGCCGTCTTCCTCTATAAGGCCGACCCAGTCGCCTTTGGGCACGTCGCTGTAATTCTTGCCCAGCAGGGCGCGGATCGTTTGGTCTTTGAACTTTGCGGTGAAGACCGTCTGGTCGACAATGCCGTGTTTGCTCATCTCGGCCCCGCTCAGGTCGGTATTGATGTTGGCGTATTCTTCGCTGATGCGCACCACTTTTGCTGCTAATAAGGCCATTGGATCGGTGGCTGGGGTAGTGGTGGGTGATTGGGAGCGATGGGCGCAGCTAAGCGCCATCATGCAGAGCAGTGTAGATAAGAAGAGTAGATCGATGATTCTCATTTTTGCGGTAGGAGGATTTGATGAGTTTGATATTGGGTTATCTCAGACAGGTGTCATAATATTATGCCTTTGTCAATATATAAAAAAATATAGGCAGGTTATGGGAATTTAATTAAGAAGGGGGAGCGGCGTGTGTGGCAATACTGTTTTGCAAATCCCGGATGTCGATGGGTTTGGTGAGGAAGTCGTCGACGCCGGCGTTATAGGCGTTTTGTACTTCGCCTTCGGACTTGACTGTTGACACCATAATTACGGGAAGATTTTTCGTGTCTTCTTTTATCTTTAACATTTTGCAGAGTTCAATGTCGTCGGTGTTGGGCACTTTCCAATCTGTAATGACGAGGTCAAAATTTACCTCGGCCGTTTTGTCCAGGGCCTCTCTGCCGTCGCTCGTAGCGACGACTTCGTGTCCCCACTTTACTTTACAAGGCGTTTTGCAGGCGTTCGCGGCTTTTAGCATTGTCTTCGGCAATTAGAATATGAGCCATAAAATGATCCCTTTACACGTTTGGGGAGTCCCTGGTATGTGGAGATCTCTTCTGGTATGTGGAGCTAATGCCCATTTTCTCAAACTTATCTTTTAATATCTTGCGGGAAGCGTAGAGGCGGTTCTTGACCGTTTTTATGGGGATGCCGAGAAAAGCGGCGATCTCGGCTTGGGAATGTTGGCCTATATAATACATCTGGACAACCGTGCGCTGGTGTTGCGGGAGTAGGGCGATGGCTCCTGTGACTAGGTCTTGTTATTCGTTCTCGAGCAATTGATGCTCTGGACTTACTTCCTCTACAAATAGCGAATCCAAGTCGTCGAGTAAGTGATAGCGCTGGTAGGGCGGCCGATAAATTCGGTCGCAAAACTTGTGAGTAATGCGCCTCAACCAGGCGGCAAAAGCGGCTGGTTTGTGAAACTGGCCCAGGCAAATCCAGGCGTGCAAAAAGCCTCTTGCGCGGCGTCTTCGGCCAGCTGGTAGTCGCCGCGCCGGCCATAGGCGTATGCGAACACCATATCCCAGTAGTGTTCGACCAGAACGCGAAAGGCCTTGAGGTCTCCAGCCTGAGCTTTTTGCACTTGAGTTTTTAGGCCAGCCAAAATCAGATCCCCGAATAAATGGTCTATCTATAAGACCCAATAGGTCTCGCAAAGGTCTAGATTTATCGGGTAGGACCGCCAATCTTTGGATTACGCATTGTATTTCAAATACCTGCCCGGAAGTTTTTCGGGCAAATCTTTAACTTCTTCGCCGTCGCGGATGATCGGCACGCCGTTGACCAGCACGTGTTCGACGCCTTCGGTGAATTGGTGCGGGTTGTCATAGGTCGCCTTGTCGACAATGGCGTCGGCGTCAAAGACCACCACGTCGGCAAAATTACCTTCCTTCAATTTGCTGCGCTTTTTGAGGCCAAAGCGTTCGGCGGCGTGGCCGCTCATTTTGTAGACCGCCTCTTCCAGCGAAAAGAGTTTGTGGTCGCGCACGCAAGGGCCCAAGAGTCTGCCCGCCGAGCCGTACATGCGCGGGTGTACCTGACCGTCGGGGAAGTAGATACCGTCCGATCCCATCATGTATTTGTCGTGACTCAGAAAGGAGTGGACCAGTTTGTCGTCACCGTGGTGGAAGACCAGCAGTACGGCCAGATTTTCGTCGATGAGCAAGTCGCACAGGGCGTCGGCAGCGGGTTTGTCCACTGCTTCTACGTAATCGCTGAGCAGGGTGCCTATGTAGTGGGCGTTTTCTTTGCCGGGCAGCCAGGCGATGTGGGCTTTTTCCAACGCCATGGGCTCAAGATAGCGGGCAAAGTGGGTGCGCATCGCCGGATCTTTGAGGCGGGCCATGACCCCTAACGGGCCGTCCTCCCAGATGTCGTAGGGCAGGAGGAAGTTGAGCATGGTGGAGCCGGGGATATAGGGGTAGACGTCAAAGGTAAATTCGACCTCGTTGACCGCCACCTCGTCGATGTAGGAGAGGATGGTGTCGATTTCTGCGGGGTTGGCGGACTTGAGGTGGGAAATGTGCACCGGCACCTTGGCGCGGCGGCCGATTTCCACCGCTTCCTGGATGCCTTCGAGGGTGCCTTTCTTGTAGCGCACGTGGGTGACGTAGACGCCCTGCCGGGACGACATGGCGGCGCTGGCTTCGACCAATTCGTCGGTGGTGGCGAAAAACTCGGGGGCGTAGTCGAGGCCGGTGGACAGGCCCACGGCGCCCTCGTCCATGCCTTTTTCGACGGCGTCGACGATTTCGCCCATTTCAAAGTCGTCGGGTACTTTGCGGCTCCAGCCGCAGGCCATGGTGCGCAGGTGGGCGTAGGGGATGTGGGTGATGGCGTTTTGTGCGTTGGCACCGTCTAGCAACTGCATGTAGTCGGCCAGGCTGTGCCAGCCGCGGTAGTCTTCCAAAAGCAGGCCGTTGAGGGCCCGCATGTAGTAGAACCAGTCGTGCTGGGTGGTGGCGTCGACGGGGGCGTAGGAGATGCCGTCGGCCATGATGACTTCGGTGGTGAAGCCCTGTTTGGTTTTGGGCAGGAAGTTGGGGATTTTTAAAAGCCAGCCGTCGGAGTGGTTGTGCACGTCGACGAAGCCGGGGGCGACGATTTTATTGGTGGCATCTATGACCATGGAGGCGTCGTGGGTGGAGAGATCGCCGATGGCTTGGATGCGGTCGGATTGGATGGAGAGGTCGGCTTGGTGGCGGGGGGAGTTGGTGCCGTCGATTAGGGTGCCGTTTTTGATGATAATGTCGGGCATGGGGTTTCCTTATGTCTCCTAGGAAAGAAGCTCTACTTCCAGGTCGTCGAACCAGGTGGTGCCGGGGCCGTCCTGGCGCAGGATTATAATGATGGAGGAGTTTTCGGGGGGTGGGGGACCGTGGATTTCTACTTCTACCTGGGTCCAGTCGTGAGTGCCCACCAGTTTTTGGGAACAGATGTAGGGGAAGCGCTGGGGGTAGTTGTAGACGCCCCAGCGGACGGCTAGGCAGGAGCCGCGGGATTGTACGTTTTCGGTTTTTATGTAGCAGGTGATGCGGTAGGCTATGCCCGCGGTCCAGCGCTGGGTCCAGGCGCCGTCGCTTTCGCGGTCCATTTGCCATTCGGTGGGGGGGGAGTCGGTTTCTTTGGAGATTTTTAGGGAGAAATTATCGGAGCGGCCCTCGTCTTTGCACCAGGAGCAGCCGTCGCCTTCGGGGAGCCAGGGCCAGGGGTCTGTGTTGCAGGGGCTGGGCTCGTTGAGGCGCAGGCCCTTGGCGAAGCTGGTTTTGCGCTCGTAGATGGGGAGCTCGTCGAAGCCGTTGTAGTGGACGGGGGGGATGGGTTCGGCGGTGGACATCATCGCTTGGACTTTTTCGTCGGGGCAGAGGCGGATGCGGAAATTGGGGCAGATGGCTTGGTATAGTTCTTCGCGGCTGAAACGGGTGGAAATGTGGATGTCGTAGCCCCAATTGCAGACGCTGACGGAGGTGCGGTCGGCGGTGTCGCCGACGAATTCGAAGGCGGGGTTGTTGCCCGGGTCGAAGCCCAAAACGAAGAGGCCGTCGCGCTTGAAGCTCTTGGGCATTGGGGTGCCGGTGGCCATGTGGTTGAGAGGCATTTGCAAGACGGTGTCGTCGCTGCTTTCGGCCAAAAGATGCGTGAAGCGCTTTTGCCACATGCCGGGGAAGTCTACGGTGGGGCCGGGGATATCGTAATACCACGGGTCGCTGCATTCAAAGCGGATGGTGCCCCCGTCGCCGAAGGCGCCGGGGGTGTCGAAGACTTCGGGGCTGTGGAGGTCAAGGTGGGCTATGAAGTCGTAGACGTACGATTCTAGGGTGTCGTCGTAGGCAATGGTGATGACGCGGCGCGAAGTGGCGACACGGCCTGGGTCCTGGGTAATGACGGTGAGGACGAGGCGGTCGCTGTCCTGTCCTTCGACCTCGACGGAGATGAGTTCGGTGGTGATTACAGGGCCCATATTCCAGAAAAGTTGGACGCCAAAAATCAGGGGGCGGCCGCCGGGGGCGAGCTTGAGATCGTAGAGGTTTACAGGCTTGAGGTTTCTATCGAAATAGCGTAAATTTTGCTCCGGTTGTTCGATCGCGCGGTTGTCTATACGGGCGATGGGCTCGTCGCCGTCGTAAATCCACTGGTCGCCGGCGCACACGCCGCCGTGGGTGCGAAAGGCGAAATTGGGAGTGTGGCTCATGGCGCTGCTCCTGAAGTTGTGTGAAAGGCGCCAAGATAGTACGCCGCTTTGATCGTTCTGGCAAGTAAGCAGATAAGGGGGGAGTGCGAGTCATGACAGTTGAGGCCAAGATCGTTCGCATTGAGGACGTGGAATTGCATCTCAGTCCGCCAGTGGAAGCATCGCAGGAATGGATTGGGCAGAATGAGGTGCTGCGGGACCTACTGGCCTGCTGGCTAGTGCTGGACGCAGAGGATTTGCCACTGTCGCCGCGGCTGGTGGGGCCGCCGGGGATCGGCAAGACGACGCTGGCCATGGCCGGGGCACGGCAGCGGCAGCAACCCCTCTACATTTATCAATGCACAAGCGATACGCGGCCCGAAGACTTGCTGGTGACGCCGGTGCTGGCCGAGTCGGGGCAAATCGCCTACCACGCTTCGCCGCTGGTGGCGGCGATGATCCAGGGAGGGGTGTGCGTGCTGGACGAGGGTAACCGCATGAACGAGAAGAGCTGGGCGTCGCTGGCGCCGCTGTTGGACCACAGGCGCTACATCGAATCGGTCATCGCCGGTATCACCGTGGCGACGCACCCCGATTTCCGCTGCTGCGTGACCATGAACGACGACGAGTCCACCTACGAGGTGCCCGATTATATATTGTCGCGGTTGCAGCCGACGCTGGAAATCGGTTTCCCCAGCCGCGCCGACGAAATGGAGATTTTGCGTTACCACCTGCCCTTTGCCGAAGCGGAAATTCTGGAAATCACGGTGGACTTTTTGCAGCGGGCCCACGAGCTGGATTTGGACTTTTCGCCGCGCGACGGCATCCACATTGTGCGCTACGCCCTCAAGCGCCTGGCCCAAGAGAGCGACCATCCGCTGGCGCGGGACGTGGCCTGGGCCGAGGCCCTGGAGCGCGTGTTGGGGGACGAGGCCTTGGATTTGGAGAACATGGCCAACCAGCGGCGCCAGGCCATGGGCGAGCAGTTTCCCCCCCTAACATTGGAAGATTTCTTCTTCGAAGACGACGACCCCCTGCACCCGGGTAAAGATGACGACAACCTCGCATGAACCCGATCCTAGACCTGAGTCCCCGCCTCACCGTTCTACCCATCGTCTACGCCAGCGGCGATTTTGCCCTCGAAGTGCGCCGCCGCCTGTGCCAAACCAACTACGATTGTTTGGCTGTGCCCTTGCCGCCATCGTTTGCCGCCGCGGTGGAGCAGGGGGTGGAGATGCTGCCGCAAATATCCATAGCGCTGCAGGCGGAAACGGCCCTTGAGCCCTCTTTTAATTACGTGCCTATAGACCCGTGCCAGGGCGTTATTGCGGCCATTCGCGATGCCGTGGAGACAAACACGGAGCGCGCCTATATAGACCTGGAAGTGGCCGAATACGAAGAGCAGGGCATGGCCTTGCCCGATCCCTACGCACTCAAGGAGGTGGCACTGGAGAAGTTTTTAGCGGCGCTGTTACCGGCCTTGCCGGCGCCGGCAGCTAGCAACCAGCGCTACGAGCGCATCTGCCGCATGGCCTATGAACTGCACCACCTCGAATTGGAATACGAGCGCGTGGTATTCGTGTGCTCGGTGGCGGATTGGCCCTGGTTGCGCCAGGCCTACCAGGAGCACTGGGAATATCCGGAACACCAGATGAGTTACGACTTGCCGCGCTTGCAGCGGGTGGCGGCCGAGTCACTCTACTTTGTGCTGGGGGAGTTGCCCTATATCACCTACCTGTACGAGCACCGCCGCGCCGAGTTAATGGGCGAGGCTTCTATGGCCATAGACGGGGTCAAGGCTCTGCTGCTGGAAGCCAGAGAGGATTGGATGGTGGAGCAGGGGTTGGAAAACCACTGGCTGACGCCGCAGCGCCTGGCGCTCTTGCTCAAGTACGTGCGCAACTTGACGGTGATGGATAACCGCCTGACTCCAGATCTCTACAATCTGGCGCTGGCCGGCAAGCAGGTAGTGGGGGACGATTACGCCCTGGCGCTGATCGACGCGGCGCGCAATTATCCGCCGCAGAGCATGCCGTCGCCGCTGGAAGACATGGGCGTTGGCATGGGCGAAATTGTCGACGGCGAGGGTGAGGCGCGGGCTTGTAAAAACCGCCTGCAGGGGGTACCGCGCATCTGGCGCAATTTGCCGCTCAAGCCCAACCCGCCGCCGCCGGAGAAAGAGCGTTGGCGCATGCAGTGGGATCCCTTTGGCCAGGTGTCGTACCCGCCAGAGGACGATCGCATTGAGAGTTTTCAGCAGCACGTGCGCGAGCAGGCGCATTTGCTCATTGACGATGAGCAGGCCAAGACCGAAAAATTTACCTCCTCGCTCAAAGACGGGCTCGACATCCGCGAAACCTTGCGCAATTGGCACACCGGCGATATTTATGTGCGCGAGTTGCCGCCGGCGCGCGGCCATGTGGAAGTGGTGGTCTTTCTTTTTGACATGCCGGCCGACGGCGGCCGTTACAATTGGTGTAGTACCTGGTTTGCCGAGCACGAAGAGGAATCGACCCTGTGCTTTTTTGCCACACCCTTCGCCGAGCATATGATTGGGCCGGGCATTGCCCAGGCGCTCTACGGCGGTTGCTTTTTTATCTTTCCGCCGCGGCCCATTCCCGACATATGGCAGGACGAGCGCTTTGACTTTGCCGAAAGTCTGGAGGAGCGTCTGGTGGCCGGTGCGCTTTTCCACTCGCTCGAAAAGCGGGTGGTGCTGGTGGGGCCGCAACCGCCCTCGGCGCGCTGGCGCAAGATGGCGCGCTCTTATAAGCGGCAGTTGGTCTACCTGCCGCTCAAGCGCTTTTCGCGCCAGACCGTTGACCGGTTGCGGCGCTTTCACGTGCTCAACGGCAAAGAGGTGCGCTCGTACGCGTCGCGTTATATCCGCGATTTGCGCTGAGCGCTCTGGACGCAGCCTCGCCTATTCTTCATTTTATTGGCCATATTATATTTCACTCCATCAGAAAGGAATGTGTTTTGCGCATAATAGATCCCCATGTCCATATATGGGTCAACGACCCCGCTTTCCCCTGGCCGGCCGAAAATACCAATCCACCCGAGGACGACCGCACTGCCGAAATGCTGTTGGAACTCATGGAGGCCAACGGTGTGTCGCAAACGGTTCTGGTGCACCCCATCCACTACCGCTGGGATAACTCCTACGTGGCCTATGCGGCGGCCAAATATCCCGATAAATTCATGGCGGTGGGGCGCATCAATCCAGAAGATCCGGCGGCACCCGACCACGCCAGCGAGTGGACCGAAAAGGGCCTACACGGGTTGCGCCTGAGTCCGTCGGGCCAGGGCGAGAACGACTGGTTTGACGGACCGCTGATGGAACCGATTTTTGCGCGTCTGGAGTCACTGGGGGTACCGCTGCTGATGTTGACCGGACCCAAGCGCCTGCCGCGGTTGGGCGAGTTGATGGACAAACACCCCGATTTGCAAGTGTGTATCGACCATATGTCGGACGTCCACCCCGACGACGAGGAGGGGCGCAAATTGCTGCTGGACATGGCGCGCTATCCGCAGATTTTTGTCAAGATCAGCCATACCTGGTCTATTTCTGGCGAGGAATATCCCTGGCGCGATACCCACGATTTGGTCGAGTCAGTCTACCAGACCTTTGGGCCCGACCGCATCATGTGGGGCACGGACTGGCCGGTGTGTTTGGGCAAGGCCGAATACGACCAGGCGCTGAGCGTGGTGCGCGACGAGATGAAGTTTATCGCGCCGCAGGATTTGGAGTGGGTGCTGGGTAAGACGGTGCTGCGGTTGTGGGATTTTGACGCCAAATAAGGAGATTAGATATGCTCAACATAGGCATAGTTGGGGCGGAAAACAGCCACACGGCGGCCATTGCTAAAGTGCTCAATGTGGAGAAGAAGGTACCGGGAGTGCGGGTGACGCACGTGTGGGGTGAAACGGCCGCTTTTGCGCGGGCGGCGGCCGAGGCGGGTCAGATCCCCAACATAATCAAGGAGCCGGAGGAACTAATTGGTCAGGTGGACGCGGCGGCGGTGGACCACCGCCACGGCAAGTATCACCTGCCGGCGGTCAAGCCGCTATTGGAAGCCAAAATGCCGCTCTTTGTCGACAAACCGTTTTGTTATCGCAAGGCGGAAGGCAAGCGCTTTCTGGCGCGCGCCCAACAGTTGGGCGTGCCGGTGTGCTCGTTTTCGACCTTGCCCAAGCAGCAATCCTTTGCCGACCTAAAAAAAGAAATGCGCCAATTGGGCGAAATTTACGCGGTGGTGTCCACCGGCGCGTGCGATATCAAGTCGAAGTGGGGCGGCATATTCTTTTACGGCATCCACCAGGTCGACATGGTGCTGCGTTTACTGGGCTACGACATGGCCTACGCCGAAGTGCAGCGCGGCAGCGGGCAAAACCACACGGCCACCATTACCTATAAGAACGGCGCCATTGCCACCATGAATTTGATCGGCGGTGGCTCGGCGCCGTTCCACATCAGTGTGATTGGCGCCAAGGGGCGCATCGACAAAGCCATCGTAATGGACGCGAGCAGTTACTTGACCGGCATCCGCGATTTTGTGCGCATGTTTAAGACGGGCAAAACCAAGGAAACGGTCGAGAGCATGGTGGGGCCGGTGGCGGCGCTCGAGGCGCTGGAAAAATCCGTTGCCAAGAAGGGCCGCGTCAAAATATCGCTGTGAGCAAGGAGGGCATATATGGCGCTTAAACTTAAATCAGTAGAAGAGACGCGCTACGACGCAATGTCGCTGGGCGAGGTGATGATGCGCCTCGATCCGGGCGACATTCCCACGGCGCGGGCGCGCACGGCGCGCATCTGGCAGGGCGGCGGCGAGACCAATGTGACGGTGGGGCTGAGTTATACGTTTGGCCTGCGCGCCGCCATTGTGACGGCGCTGGTGGACGACGGGGTGGGGCGCAATATTGAAAACCAATTGCGCGAGGCCGGCATAAGCACCGATCACATCGTGTGGTTTAACAATTCGGGCAAGGGCGAGCACAGCACCGACGCCAAGGGCACGTTGCACAACGGCATCAACTTCACCTGGAAGGGCAAGGGAGTGCTGCCGTCGGTGACGGAATACTACCGCGCCCACACGCCCATCCGCGAGTTGGGTCCGGGCGAGGTGGACTGGGATCACCTCTTTGGCGAGCTAGGCACGCGCTGGTTTAACACCGGCGGCATTTACACCCTGCTCTCGCCCAAGACGGCCGAACTGGCGCTGGAGGTCATGCGGAAGGCCGGCGAGCACGGGGTGGGGCGCTCCTTTGACTTGAACTACCGCTCCAAGGTGGAGCCCAACAAGGACCGGGCGCGGCAGATCAATAAGGGCATTGTGCCGCACGTCGACTTTTTAGTGGGCAACCACGACGACTTTTCCGACGCCCTGGGCTACGACACCCGCGAGGTGAGCAAAGAGGCCTCGTTTGAGGAATGGCTGGATGTCTACACCGACACGCTGCGCGCGGTGGCCGGCGATTATCCAAACCTCAAATACATTGGTACCCAATTGCGCAGCGCCATCAGCGCCGATTTGATCAATTGGGGCGCCGTGCTCTACGACGTGGAGGCCGACCATATCCACCAGGCGGCGGTGCGCGAGAACGTGGAGATTGCCGACCGCACCGGCGGCGGCGATTCGTTTGCCTCGGGTGTGGCGGCGGCGTTGCTCAACGGCAAGGGCGCTGACGACGCGGTGCAGTGGGGGGCGGCGCACGGCATTCTGGTGCAGGAATGTCCCGGCGACACCAGCCTGATTACGCAGAGCGACGTGATCAAGGAGGTGGAGCGAGCGATTAAGGGCGGGGGGGTGTCGGCGCTGCGCTGAACGGAGACGCTGGGTACGAGTAGGAAATGGTCCGGCCTCTTGGGGGCTGGGCCATTTTAGTTGATCATTTAGTCAGTGCCATTTTTCCAATATGACTGGATTCCTTAGTTAGGAGGCGGTACAAGTAGACGCCGGAAGTACGGCCAGTGGCGTCCCACTGAATGCGGTGGACTCCCTGGGGTAGGTGTTGATTGTCGATCAGGGTCACGATTTTCTGGCCTTGCAGATTGAATACCTCCAGGGCTACACGTTGGGCTTCGAACAGCAAAAAGCGGATGTGCGTAATTGCGTTAAATGGGTCGGGGGAGTTGTTCAGATAAAATGAGCGAGGCGTTTGGGGCATTTCTTCAACGGCCGTGGCTATGCCGCCGGCAAAAAGGCCCGGCAAATCAACCGTAGCGTCGAGGACGTCCTCATAGTCATAGGGCACGTCCAGAACGCAGGGGGGAGCGTCGGCGTATTCGCTGGCGCCGAAGCGGTTGCCGATCAATTGCACGGCACCCGGCTCGGGACTGAAGGCCATCATGATCGCCGTGCGTACTCCTCCTTCGAAAAAATGATACTTGATGAAGGAAGAGCCGATTTGTTTTACCCTCGGCTAAGAGTTGGGGATGAATAACATTTGCCGGTAAATAACGCATAGGGACTACCGATTCCTTATCAAAAACCGGGATAGATGAGATAATTGGGCTTTGCCGAATGTTCTATGGCCTGGGAGTAGTTCTGATCAAACGGGATTTTATGTCAAGATATCAAGATCAATACTGTGGACACTTTTTCGATTTTGAGTGGATTTTTGTAAGGTTGAAATTCGTAAGTGATTATTTATCAACAAGTTAAAAATT
>CAXGRO010000111.1:0-12192 GCA_964012055.1 uncultured bacterium | reverse complement strand
GTTGAAATTCGTAAGTGATTATTTATCAACAAGTTACAAATTTCAATATCTATTTTCCTAAGCCGTTATTTATCAATGACTTACAAAAAGTGTCCACAGTATTGTATACCATCATGGAAGGAAATTTTGAGGTGTTCAAAAGCTTGTTGAGCAGGGCGCCGACGTGAATTACTTATATGGGGAGAGACTCCAGATGAAATCTATGTCTGCGCCTATATAAATTTGCCGAGGGCAAACCGGCACAACACATAACAATCCATTCCGTCAACAACATACGACAGGTCCATTTCTGGCTGCGGTCGCTGCGCTCCCTTAGACCCAACTGCCTCCGCTTCGTTCCGGCAGTTCGGAAATGGCCGGACCGTTAGGAAAAATGCACTATTTTTCTAACGGTTATCAGATAGTAGCCACTGAAGAAAAGGTAGAAAATGCGAGGACGAGTTCGCCATAAAATCGTAGTTGTTGGCGGTGGCACCGCTGGAATCACTGTCGCAGCGCGACTTTGCAGGGCTGTGAAGAAGCCGGACATAGCTATAATTGAACCGTCGTCGAAACACTATTATCAACCCTTATGGACCCTAGTAGTTGGACACCGGCGAGAGGGTTGTTTTGCCCTACGAGATGATCCATGTCACGCCCCCCATGAGCGCTCCTGATTTTGTCAAATGCAGCCCTTTGGCGAATGATGATGGGTGGGTAGATGTGGACAAGTTCACGCTCCAGCATAGCCGTTACTCCAATA
This sequence comes from uncultured bacterium, assembly GCA_964012055.1. Classification (GTDB taxonomy): domain Bacteria; phylum Latescibacterota; class UBA2968; order UBA8231; family UBA8231; genus CAXGRO01. Next base: position 11,450 of record CAXGRO010000111.1, on the reverse strand, counting down.
TCTTCAGTTTGGGGGATGCCAGCGGCGCGCCCAACGGCAAAACGGGGGCTGCAATTCGCAAACAAGCCCCTATAGTGGCGGAAAACCTGATTGCCGTCATGTCGGGTAAGCAGCCTTACGCAAAATACGACGGCTATACATCTTGTCCCATAATTACCGAATATAGACGTTTAATCTTGGCCGAATTCGACTACGACGGCAATCCTAAAGAGACCTTCTCATTTGATCAGTCAAAAGAGCGATTGAGTATGTACCTGATGAAAAAATATGGGTTGCCCAAGATATACTGGCAGGGGATGCTAAGAGGATACCTGTAGAGCTACCTGCTCGCAGTGTCGGTGAAATGGGTAATAAAGAGTTCCAACAGCCACTTTGGCTCTGGCCAATGAAAATTGAGGAGGACATATGGCAGTTTACCTAATTCTGGAAAACCAAATCCACGACGTAGAGGCCTATGACCGCTACAAGGCAGCAGTGAAACCTATGGTCGAGGCGGCCGGCGGCGAATACTTGACCAGGGACGGCAAAATTGATGTGCTCGCTGGCGATTGGAATCCGGGCAGAGTAGTGATTTTCAAATGGCCGAGCCGAGAGGTATTGGACGCGTTCCTGTCGTCGGAGAACTATCAGCCGTGGAAAGAGCTGCGCGAGTCGGTGACGACGACAAAAACGCTCGTCCTGGTTGAGGGCATCGATCACCAATCGTAGTGCCAGACGGCCAATCGTCAACCGTGCGCGGCGATGGCGATTTTTTGTCGTTCGATAAATTCTATGAACAAAGAGCGCAATCTAACTATTCAGTACTTATTCGTTCGATGGCCCGCACCGAGCCGTCCGTGAAATACACCCCGCCCAGATCACATATGACGGTTTTGATCATGCCGTACCCTCAGCCCCCGTCCCCCAGGCGCCAGTGGGTGCCCATCAAGCAAGTCGGCTCACCCGGTTCGTCGATCTGGTAGTAGACAGTCAGGATGGACCCGTCCCCCAATTGGGCCGAGGCCGGGTAGCCCAGATCGGGGCTGGTGTCGGTGCACAGAACGATCTCATCGCTCCAGGTTTCGCCCTCGTCGACACTGACCCGGGCGCGCTCGCCAAAGGGCGGCACCCGCACGCCGTACACCAGCAGGATGCGGTCGTCCGGCAGGCGGATCATATGCGCCGGGTAACCGAGAATTGCGGTTTTAACCGGCTCCGTCCAGGTGCGGCCGCCGTCGCGGCTTTCGGCCTGGAACATGAACTTTTCTGCCAATTTGGAAGTCCCGTAACGAAACATCCCAACCAGTTTGCCGCTCTTCACCTCGACCATATAGGGCTCGCCCAAGCCGATACCCTGGGGCTGGGGGACCGTTCCTATGACCTGCCACGAGTGGCCCTGATCGGTCGATTCCTCAACCGTCAGGCCGTGCGCGCCGTCAAAGGTGCCGCTGCCCAGGTAGAGCAAATTGCCCTCGCTGTTGACGATAGGGCCATGCGGTGTAGAGCCCACGCTCCTGACCGGTTCCTCCCACGTCACACCCGAATCCGTGGAGCGCTGTGTCCAGTGACCCATCCAGCGCTCCCGCACTTCCTGGCTCAGCGTCGCGGCGTGGGCCTTGTAGCTGGGATTCTTCTCGAACTCCACCGAGGTGAACCAGGTAGTGATCAAGGTGCCATCGGGGGTTTCGACCAGGCCGGCATCGCGATCGTCGAGGGGCGTGTTGCGGACGACCACGGGAGCGCTCCAGGTCTTGCCCTCGTCGGAGCTGCGCACCATTTCCATCTTGCCCCACGGGCAAATGTGGTCGTCGCGATCGCCCGAGAACACGATGATCAACTCGCCGGCGCGGGTGCGCACGATCGTCGGCCAACCAATGTAGCGGTCCGGTTCCTTGCAGATGATCTGCTTGGACAGAATTTCGGCTTCAGGTGCCATCAGTCAGGCCTTGCATGCACGGGGTTGGGTCGATCCGTTTTTCCATAAGGGTTTCCTTTGCAGCCAAAGTCCATAAGGCGCGGCGCCGAGTGGCGCAAAAGTGGACAATTTGGTTTGCCGAGTCAACGCCAGCACAACCACCTTCGCCTTATTTGGCCGTTGGCCAGGGAGGGCGTATTTTACCTGTAGAACGCACCGCCAGGCCTCTCCTAAAGAGGGCCAAGCCGTTTTTAAATAATGAGGCGACCCAAATGACGCAAAAATTCAAGACGGTGCCCAGCCCGGAACAACTGCGAACCATGGACCGGGATCTGCAATTTTACCCCAGCACCACCCCAAACCCCGCAGCGCTCACCCCCCAACAGATCGAATCCTTCAACACCAACGGATACCTCAAGGGCTTGCGCATTTTCGACGAGGGCGAAATCGCCGAGCTCCGCCACTACTTCGACAAGCTGTTGGCGGACGTCATGGCTGCGGGGGGCACCAGCTATTCCGTCTCCTCGGCCCATCTGCGCTGCGGCAGGGTGCACGATTTGATGCAGCACCCGCGCATCGTCGCCGTCGCGCAGGACCTTCTGGGCCCAGAAATCGTCGGCCTGGCGTCCCAGTTCTTCTGCAAAATGCCGCACGACCCGGTGAACATTACCTGGCACCAGGACGCCAGCTACTGGCCCCTGACGCCGTCAAAAACCGTCACCTTCTGGCTGGCCATTGACGACGCCGATAGCGAAAACTCCTGCATGCGCTTTATAAGAGGATCGCACCTGCGCGGCCGCCTGGAATACCGCCAGAGTGAAGCCGCAGAGAACAATCTGTTTAATCAGACTGTGGTGGACGCCGAGGAGGTCGGCGAGTGCGTGGACGTGGAGCTAAAGGCGGGTGAGATCTCCGTGCATTCCGACCTCATGTTACACAGCTCCCAGGCCAATCGCTCCAACCGCCGGCGCTGCGGTCTTACTCTGCGCTACTGCTCTATCGACGTAAGGGCCTTTCCCGGATTCGGCTGGGCCGAAGAAGGCCTCGTCATCAGTGGCGCAGATCCCGCCAACCACTGGGGCAATCCCCCCCGTCCCGCACAGGACCTGATCGCCCCCTAATCACAGCGAGCGCTCGGCCCCGCGCATCTGTCGCAGCAATCTAAATCCTGGCGGCACTCCTCTCTGCCAAGAGGGATCTTGCCGCGCTTGCAGTCCGCTAATAGCGCACCACGAGTTCGACGTCGGTAAGGGTCAGGGCGACTCCAACCTGCGGGTTGCGTTGCCGCACCGCGATGCGCACCGCATGCTCGCCCACTGACACGCCGGCTTCACTGAGGTCCCAGCTGAGCCACACCGCACTGCTCACATCGGCGATGTCGCGCCAACGCGGCAGGGGCAGAAAAGCTCCACCCGGGGGCGAGGCTTCGTCGAGTCTGCAATAGTCGATCTGCGGCGCTCCCAACTCCTCCCCGTCCCACCCCACCCGCACGGCGTCTCCGTTGGTCCATTCGTTCACCCGCAAGCGCAACTGCACCACAGCCGGCTTGTGGGCGTCGAAGTCGTCGGCGATGTCGAGGGTGATTGTGGGGCCCTCGCCGGTCAGCGTGTGGTGCAGATCGACCGGCACCTGGCCGTAAATGCGATCGACGCGAAAGGCGCCGCGAAAGGCCCCCTCTCGCTGTACGTAGCGATGTGTGGCCGCGTAGATCTTGTCCTGTGTAGCCAGCGTTTCCACTGAACCAATCGTCGTCAACAGCGGCCGCTTTGAATCGCGATTGGCGTGCCAGTTGAAAACATAGATCCCCGAAGCGCCGGCACGATGGTAGCGGCTGGCGATGGCCCTGGTGCGCAGGCGGTCCTTCTCCTCCTGTTCTTCCGGGCCGACGAAGGGGTCGGGCAGATTGCTGTCGAAGCCGGGATAGACGAATACATCCGTGCCCTCGCACAGCTCGACAAATCCCGCCACATCGACGCTGGCGTCGGTCACGGCGTTGCCGGCCGGAATGAGGATGTCGACCAGCCCCTCCGCAATCCAGGCGGGGATGTCGTAGCCGATGCGGCGGCACATCTCGAGCGAGCCCGCCACCCGCGCCGCCAGGTACACGGGGCGGCCGCGCTCTTCTCCCAGCGCCTCGGTCATGTGGCGGACGGCGCGCTGCAAATCGGTGAGCAGGTAGCGCAGCCGGTAGCCTTCATCGTCGGGAAAGTGGAAGGCGTGGCGCTGCCAGTCGAGTTCGACGCCGTCCCAGTCGTAACGCCGGCAGATCTCTTCGACGCGGTCGAAGCAGAGCTGTCTGACTTGCGGCACGGCCATATTCCACGACAGGGCAAACCACTCCGAAGTGCGCTCGCCCAGCACCCACTCCGGGTGCTCGTACCGCAGCTTCTCTACGCGGTGTGCTTTGTACAGGGCGCCCAGGTCGGCCACCTGGGCGCCGCCAAAGTGATTGTCGTTCATGCGCACCGAGGCGTAAACGTCTTTACCCAGTTCGCGCCCGCGGGCGATCAGGGCCTTTTGGGGATCCTCGCCGCGGTCGTACATCTGCAAGATGTTTTCAGTACTATTGTAAGCGCTGGCACTGGGGTAGGGGCGGTCCCGCTCTTCACCAATAAACTCCACCACCTCGCTCGGCCACCGCGACCCCCGGCCGCCGGTGCTCCAGAACAAAGCGCCAACCTGCGTGTCTCGGAGAGGTGCGTACACCTTTTCGAGAAATTCTTCCTGCGACTGGGGCGCCGGCGAGTACCCGTGCGGCGCGCCGTCCCAATTGTAGATGATTGGATATTTGCGGGGAATGGGCATCGGTTTCAGTCCTCCGGGCGCAGCTTGTTAGGTGAAAGGGCGAAGTGTAAAGCACACTCCAGGACAAGACCGAGTCGAAGATAGTCCATCCGCGAACACCATGCCAATGTTATCACAGCATCATCGCCCTGCACCTTGACACGCCGGCCACAATGGGTGCTTATTGTTCGCGTACCGGTCGCCGCGCATCTCTCAAATCTCCTTCCCTCAAGGTGAACTCGCAAATGGACACTGGTTTCTGGTTCAACCGACTCATCGAATACTGGACAATGCCAACCGCCGATCAGGTCGTCGATCACGTGCGCCGGGGCAAGGTGCAGCTCGTCCAGATGGGCAATTTTGGGCCCGACTTCTATGGCCTGGCCGGCGACCCAAACGTCGACCGCTCGTGGGCGGGGATGCCGCGGGTGGGCATCCAGGATAACCTGGAGCTCGCCGCCGAGGTGATCCCGCGAGTCAAGGCGGCCGGCGCCCGCGCGGTCGGCCAGCTGTCCTCCACCTTGCACTACGGCGATCACCAAACAGGGTTGGGGCTGTTCGGCGAAGTTTGGGACCAGATGTGGACGCCGACGCTGCTCGGCGAGCGGCCGGCGGAGTCGGTGCTGGAGGCCGTGTCGCTCGAGCCCTCGGGGAAGCCGGCGCGCAGGGCCATTGAGGGGCGCCCGTATTTCAGTTACCGCGGCTGTATCTCCAACCCGGTGTGGCTGCAAATTCTCAAGGCCATGGTTCGCAAGGGCATCGAGCTGGGGCTCGACGGCTTCAATACAACGCACAACTACGAGGGCTTCTGCGGCTGCGGTTACTGTGCCGAAGCCATCCGCGCCCACATGAAGCCGGCCTTCAGCAGCGCCGAACTGGACCGCTTGTTCGACGGCGACTTCGCCGGTGCCGCCGACGCCCGCGCGCCGGCGGCCGACGCCCCCGACGAATTAAAGCAGCGCTACCTGGTGCTCCTCGAACAGGCCGCCGCCCGGCGCCGCAAGGGCGCCTTTGACGAGGTCTTTATCGACTACGGTCGCTCGCTGCGCCCGGGGCTGCTGGTGGCCCAGTGGTACCACAAGTACGGCATGCGGGTAAACGACGAGCGCGCCGCCCTTCCCGCCGACCTGTGGGCGCGGGGCGAAGACTACATCTGGTACAGCCAGGGGCCATACCGCTGGGGCAGCGACATCGAGCAGGGCTTCATCGCCGATATGGGGCTCAACGCCAGGCACATGCACGCCGCCGGGGGTGGCCGCCCCTTTGTCATCAACAAGTACGACTACCGCCGCTGGCGCGTCTGGGCCGCCGAAGCAGCAGCCCACGGCGGCGCCTCGCCCTGTTTCCACGCCGGCCCCCCCCGCCCGGGGCAGGAAGAAACAACGCGCATCGCACCCGAGGACTACTACGGCCCTATCATTCGCTATCAGCGCTTTGTCGCCGAACATGAAGATCTGCTGCACCCGGCGCGCCCGCTGGCGCAGGTGGGTCTGGTCTATCCGCGGCGGGCCGAGCGCGTGCAGGAGGCCGATTATCTGGACGCGCTGAAACGAATCGCCGAGTGGCTGGAGGACGCCCACGTTCTCTACGACCTCCTCTTCGACGATCAATTGGCCCAGCGGGCAAGCGAATTTCCAACACTGATTCTGCCCGACGTCCGGCGCCTCACCAACGAGGAGATCGCCGCCGTCCAGCGCCACGTGGACGGCGGCGGCGGTCTATTGGTCGCCGGCGCCACCGGTACACTGGATGCCGACGGCGGCCGCCGGGAACCGGATCCGCTGTTTACCTCCACATCGGCGAATAATGTCTATCGCTGGGAAAGTACAGACTGGCAGCCGCAGAAAAAAACCATTCGAACGCTGGAGGGCGACCCGGAGATGCCGGTCTACCCCCACTTGCCCGAGGCGCCGGAAGGCCGGGCCCTCATCGCCGCCCTCGAAGCGTTGTGCGACGGCGGCTACTGGTTGCGCACGGACGCACCCTGGTGGGTCCGTGCCCGGGCCTGGCGGGCAGAGAACACCGCCGCGATCCCCGTACACTGGATCAACTACCGCCAGGACGAGGCCCCCGTCATCGAGACGCCCATTCCCACGGGTCCCATTGGCGCCGACCTGCTGCTTGTGGAAGGCGACGCCGTCGACCACGTCGAGTGGCTTTACCCGGAAATGAAAAAACCCCTCGACCTGGATTGCGAAATAATCGACGGCCGCGTCCGCTTCCAGATCCCGCGCCTCATCGTCTACGGCATAAGCGTTATTCACCTCAAATCAAACTGAGGCCAATTCCGCAAGTTTGCCGGCGGCGGTTTCCTGCGCGAATGTCGGCCGGCAAGCACCACGTCTCCTCATTGATATTAGGGTTCGGATTTCCAGATTTCGATCGGCTGCGCCGGCTCGCGGGTCACCGGAAATACACCTCTGGCGCTTCCGGTAAACGGAATACTGGCGAAGTTCAGCGAGCAGGCACCCGGGCCATCAAACAGCAAGCCGCGCTCCCACTTTGCGTCATAGGCCGCCATCCAACCCGCAATGCTCTTGGCCAACACCGCAAGGGCGTTGTCGGGGTCCAGCCCCACGCATTCGTAAAACGCCGGGTCGGGCGTCATCGCCGGTAAAGAACAGGCCACCAGCTGCAACTGCCCGGCCTCAATGACGGCGGCCGCCCCCATCGAAAACGCCTGCCCGGTATAGGCCTTTCCCCGCGCCCGGTAGTTGCCCTCGCCGGTCCACAAGACGCGGCCCTGCCATTCCACCGCGGGGTCGCCCGTAGTAAAATTGGTGGCGCCGTCACAGGCCGCCTGCACCGTGTTGGAGTCGACAACCCACAGCAGCACCTTGCCGGGCAGTTCGTCCTTGAGGGGCAACAACCGCCTCAGTGCTTCGACACTGTGCCCGGGCGAACCGCCCGCCGTGGCGTCTGCCGCGTCGGTCAGTACCCACGGCCCGTCTTGGTTAAAGCGTTCGAGCCGGGTCAGAATGGTCGGCCAGTCGGTGAGGCGGTTCTCCCAGGCGTGGCGCTGGTCGTACCATTCCCGGGCCAAGTTCTCAAGTTCAGTCAGCGGGACGCCAGCGGCGGCCGTTGCCGTAACCACCACGGCCGTGCCCATTTGGTCGATATCCATCCACGGCTGCACCGGCAGGTTGCAAACCTCGACCACACCTGTCTCCTGCTCCAATTGCCTAGCCCGGTCGATTATTTCGCAAAGGTTGCCGGTAAAGTGGGTGCTGTCTGCCGGCGGGATCAGCGCGGCGATCTTGGCCACGGCGCGGCTGAACGGCCCCGGGTGCAACGCCAGCCGGGCGGCGCGCTCACCGGTGGCGCTAAAGTCCATGTGGGGAAAGGTGTGATAGGCGGTAACCGCGTCGGCGCACTCCAGCATGCGCCGGGTGAAGTTGGCGTGCAGGTCTAGGGAGAGCACCAGGCGGCCCGAATATCCCAGTTCGGTCCGCACCTTTTCCAGAATGTGGCCTTCGGTGTCGTCTTCTCCAACGGCGCAGGCGGCCCCGTGCAAATGCAGGATGAGTGCGTCGAAGGGCCCGGCGGCTTTGACGCGCGCCAGCAGGGTGTCGCGTATCTCGCCAAAGCAGGCCTCGGTCAGCCGGCCGGCGGAGGAGCCACAGACGGCGGCAAAACAGGGCGCCGTCTGCCACCCGGCGGCTTCGAGCACATCGAGGCTGCCGCGCATCTGCGAGTCGGTGCCGGCCGCCCAGGCGCGCACGTCGTCCTCTGTGTCGAGCCAGACGCCCCCCTTCTTGAAGACGTCTATAGGCGCCGGCTCGGGGGCAAAGGTGTTGGATTCAAAGATGAATTGGGCGAGCGCTGCTTTCATGTCCTCTGCTTTCCGCGCATAGCTAATGGATATGAGAATTATAAAGGGCCTTTGGAGTAATCAGGTCAAGCGGTGTGGGTGTATTTTGGCCCTCTCCCTGCCAGGGCGGGGCCGAAACCACGTAAGAGATGAACTGAATTTAATGTAAACTTTGCTTGTTACTGCTCACTAGAATCCACACATTTATTGCCGGAAACAGCCTCCTCGTGGCAAGGATTCCGAACAAAAGTTCGCAAACAAAAAGATGACATACGTAGATCCCATAGAAATCCATCCTTATACCCCACAATGGCCACAAGAATTTAAGGAGATCGGCAAGAAGATGCGCAGCGCTCTGGGCGAGATTGCCCTAAGGATCGATCACATCGGGTCAACCTCTATACCCGGCCTTGCCACAAAAGCCAACGAAGACGGCCGGGAAGAGATGATCTGGGCGCAGTACGCGGAAATGAAGAAAAGCTAAAAATCATATACTCGTAAGAGAACCGACCGAATCGGGCAATCGGTCGGTTCTCTTACGTGAAGTCTAGCGGATTCTCTACAGAGCCGAATCAGACAAAAGCATCGTCCGATACTGGTTCCGAGCGAAACTTTGCCGCAATGCCCCTCTGTACTTCCTCCACCTCGGTCCGCAACATGGGACCGAGCCACTCCATGTAATCGGTTAGCGCCCGGCGCTCCTTTTCCGTCATCACACCGAGAAAGCGATTCTTGAAACGTTCGCTGGCCGCCTTCATGGCCACGGCGAGGGCGTCGCGACCCACTCGGACGATGAACTCCTCAATCTCGCCGTCCTCCAAATCCGCCAGGTCTTCAAAACAGCTGACGGGGCGGAAGCGGCTCGCATCGGCGGCCAATTCGTCCCACCTGGAATACCCGTACTCGGCGGCGATCACCTGTTGCACCTCCTCCAGCGTCACCCCGGCGTCCGCTACTTCGGCATCGGCGATATCCGCCAGACGGGGCAGGCGGTTCCTGATGCGCGAGGCGCTGCCAGGATCACCATCCTGCACCATCTTGTGGACGCGCTTGGCCCCCTGCTGCAGCATTTCCAGGCCAGGACGCCCGAATAGCCTGCGGGTCACGCGCGCCACGGAATCCTCCTTGCCGATATCGTCGACCAGTTCGCTCCACTTGGCGTAGCCGTATTCGACGGCGATAACATACTGGACCTCCTGTAGCGTCACCCCGGCTCCCGAAACTTCGGACACCGCCAGCGCAGACAGGCGCGGCAGGCATTCCTTGACGCACGCCAGGCTGTCCGTTTCGCCGTCCCTCACCATCTTGTGGAGCTGCTTGGCCCGCTTCCCCACATTCTCCAGACTGGGCCTGTCGGGAAGCTTGTTGTCGGTAGTCATCTAAGCCTCCTCATCAAACGTAAGCTTCCGGGCCCAGCTGCGGCAGGAACTTTTCGACAATGCGCCTCTGCACCGACTCCACTTCGTACAGCAGCATGGGACCGAGCCATTCCATTTAATCGACCATGGCCTGCCACTCCTGCTCCGAAATACTACTCTTGACGCGATCCTTGAGGCGCTCGTCGGCCGCCTTCATGGCCACGGTCATATCGTCGCGTCCGACCCGGGCGAAAATCTCCCGGATTTGTTCGTCGCTGAGATCGGCGATCTCGTGGAAATGGGAAATGGTAATACTGATGGGCGTAGACATAGCGCACCCTCTCCCGTGGTTCGCCCGGGGCCCGCGTTCGTCAGGCGGAAAGAAGGTGATATAAAAAAATGAGAGGTGGGTGGGCTTGGCCCTTCTCGCGGACTGAAGGCGCCCCATGCGCCTGTTTTTAAAAGTAGAAAATCTACTGTCGCAGATCAAGAGAAACTTGAATGTGGAGGGGATGGGAATGAGCGCGACTCACCTATCAACGACACTCTCGGGTGACAGCGCCCCAACGGCCAGCCGCGCGACCTGTGCGATAGCCTCCATCCCGGCGTGGCCGTCCTGGCGCTGATCGGTCAGCGACAGGACGGCCACGATCAACGGGCCGGTCGGCAAATAGAGCACGCCCACGTCCCCCTTAATGCGGCCGCTACCACCCGTCTTGTGGGCGATCTCCACGGCAGCGTTGATGTACTTGGGAATGCGCACCCTGTCCGCAACTCCTTTTAAAAGCTCGATCATGTCCGCCGATGCCTGCGGACTGACGATCTTGCCTTGGTGCAATTGCCTGAGTATCGTCGCCATCTCGTACGGAGTCGTGACGTTATTCTGCAGATCACCCCGGTAGGAGATAGATTCGTTGTTTTCTTCGCCGGCCCGCATGATCGCCCCGGCGCGTTCATCGTTCTCGGGGTTGATGGGTTCATGACCCATGTCGACCATCGTATAGTGCCACCGGCCCATGCTCATGGTCACGCGCGTATGCGCGAATCCCAGCTCGTCCATGGTCGCGTTGACATTGCCCAGGCCGACGACTTCCATCAGCACATCCGTCGCCATATCGTCGCTTACGCAGATCATCAACCGGGCGTAGTCGCGCAGCGACAACTCCGGTTCATCCCACAACATCCTCAGGTGGCCGGAGGCGAACTGCCTCGACGTGTTGCGCGGTAAACGGCGACGCTCGTCCAGGGAAATCGCGCCCTCCTCCGCTTGCCGGAATAGCTCGATCAGCACCGGTACCTTGCAGATGCTGGCCGTCGGGAACAACTCGTGCGCGTTCCGTTCGTACTTCAGGCCCGTCGCCAGATCCTCGATGTAGAACCCGACGCGTCCGGGCACAGCCCCGGCGACGGCCTCGATGCTTTCGTTGGGGAATTTCGCCATTGGGTTATCTGATTGCTCTCGTCTTTCCCTTTTAAACGACCTTGGCGCCAATATACACCAACCAAATCAGGAATCAAAGGGCGTCCAAATTAATTCTTTATATATTTTTTAACAATACAGTGGACATTTTTTGACAAAAAAGTGCCGTTTCCTCAGGTTGGT
>CAXGRO010000110.1:0-12210 GCA_964012055.1 uncultured bacterium | reverse complement strand
TCGGGGTGGACTTATTACCGCTTGTCTGCGGACAGCCCCTTTGAAATCCGCTCTGAGGCCGCCCCCAATTCGCTTGGCGTACGTATGGGTCTTTACGGCGTTCTACAGATATATGCCCGTCTATGTCCTTTGATCCTAATCTATAGTGTTTCGATAACTGAACTGAATCCGATGCATTTTATAAGATGAGTAAATCCCGAGTTGAAAAAGCCTGGGGGGGGCGGTTTGGCGCCGATACGGACGCTTTGATGGAACGTTTTAACGCCTCGATTGGCTTTGACCGCAAACTTTTGGAAGTTGATATCAGTGGTAGCGAGGTGTACGCGCGAGCCTTGGAAAGGGCCGGCGTGCTCAGCGGCGAGGAGGTAGGGCAGATTTTAACGGGCTTGGAGCAGGTGCGCCAGGAGTTGGGGGCTGAGGGGTATGAGTTGGGGCCGGAACTGGAAGATATTCACATGGCGGTGGAGAAAAGGCTGACGGAAATTGTCGGGCCGGTGGGGGGGAAATTGCACACGGGGCGCAGCCGCAACGATCAGGTGAATCTGGACGAGCGGCTTTACTTGCGGCAGGCGGTCGGGGGGTTGCGACAGCGGGTAAAGGCGTTGCAGGAGACGCTTTTGCAGAGTGCCAGGGAGCATGTTGAGGTGGTGTTGCCGGGGTATACCCATTTGCAGCAGGCGCAGCCAATTCTCTTTGCGCACTATGCACTGTCGTTGTTTTGGATGTTGGAGCGGGACGGGCAGCGGTTGGTGGATGCGTGGGGGCGGGCGGATATTCTGCCGCTGGGGGCGGGGGCGCTGGCGGGCAGTACGGTTGAATTGGATCGAGAGTTTATGGCGCGCGAGTTGGGGTTTAGTGAGGTTGCGCCGAATAGCCTGGACGCGGTTAGCGACAGGGATTTTTTGCTTGAGACGCTGGGGGCGCTGGCTATTTTGATGATGCACTTGAGCCGCTATTGCGAAGATTTAATCATCTGGTCGTCCGCCGAGTACGGCTTTGTCGAATTGGACGACGCCTATTCGACGGGGTCGAGCATGATGCCGCAGAAGAAGAATCCGGACTCGCTGGAGTTGGTGCGCGGCAAAACGGGGCGGGTGTACGGCAGCTTGATCGGTTTGTTGACGACGATGAAGGGGATTCCCCTGACCTACGCCAAAGACATGCAGGAGGACAAGGAGCCGTTCTTTGATGCGCTAGAGACGGTGGAGATTTGCCTGGAGGTATTTGCCGGGGCGTGGGGCAGCATGGTGCTGCGCAGTGAGCGCATGGCGGCGGCGATTGACGACTATGCTTTGGCCACGGATTTGGCCGATTATTTGGTGCGCAAGGGCATGCCGTTTAGAGATGCGCACCACGTCATAGGCGGTTTGGTGCGGGAGGCGATAGCGGCGGGGAAGGGGATTACGGCGCTGGACCTGGAGACGTTAAAACGACATTCGGAGCTTTTTGCCGAGGACGTGTTGGCGTGGCTGGATGTGCGGCACAGCTTGGCGCTGCGCAATATCGCCGGCGGCACGGGGCCCGCAGCCGTCGCCGCGCAACTCGACAAGGCACAGGCGGTGCTGGACGCTGGAGAGTGAGGAGATTTATGGCCAAGGGAACGGATGTAAAGGTACGGGGAGCACAACTGCGCTTTTTGCCGGTAGAGACGCGCATGCCGCTCAAGTTTGGGTCGGAGATTTTGACCCACGTCACCTGTGCGCGCGTCTGCGTGCGAGTGGAGGAGGACCAGGGAAAGGGGGCAGAAGGTTGGGGAGAGACGCCGCTGAGCGTGCAATGGGTGTGGCCGAGCGACCTTTCTTATGAGGAGCGGCACACCGCACTTAAGGATTTTTGCGTGCAGTTGGCGGCGGCCTGGGGAAATTTTCAGCATGCGGGACATCCGCTGGAGATCGGTTACGCGTTTCAGGAAGAAATATTGTCCGGGTTGCTTGAGGAATTCAACCGTGAGCGGGAAGCGGACATGCCCTGGTTGGCGGCGCTGGTGTGCTGTTCGGCATTTGATATTGCCGTGCACGACGCGTACGGAATTTTGCACCAGGTGCCGGTGTACGAGACGTATAATGCCGACTTTATGAACGCCGACTTAGCACATTTTCTGACGCCGGCGGCGGAGAGCCAGGTCGCTTTTGCCGGCCAGTATCCGCAAGATTTCACCAGTCGGCCGCGGCAGGATCGCTTGCCGGCCTGGCATTTGGTAGGGGGCGTCGATCCGCTCGCAAGCGCCGAACTGGACGGGAGCGAGCCCGACGATGGTTATCCGGTGTTGTTGAGCGATTGGATTGCCGCCGACGGGCTTAAATGCCTCAAGGTGAAATTGCGGGGCGACGACGCGGCGTGGGATTACGAGCGCCTGATACAGGTGGGGCAGATTGGGCTGGAGGGCGGCGTGGATTGGTTGACCAGTGATTTTAATTGTACGGTCACGGACCCGACCTATGTAAACGAAATCCTCGATCGCCTGTTAGTGGAACACCCGCGGCTCTACGGCATGTTGCTCTACGTCGAGCAGCCTTTCCCCTATGAACTTGAAGAAAACCAGATCGACGTGCACAGCGTGGCGGCGCACAAGCCGCTGTTTATGGACGAGAGCGCCCACGATTGGCGTTTAATCCAGTTGGGGCGCAGTTTGGGCTGGAGCGGCGTGGCGCTAAAGACGTGCAAGACGCAGACGGGGGCTTTGCTCAGTTTGTGCTGGGCCAAGGCGCACGGCATGACGCTGATGGTGCAGGATTTGACCAACCCCATGCTGGCGCAGATTCCCCATCTGTTGTTGGCCGCCCACGCCGGCACCATTATGGGGGTGGAAACCAATAGCATGCAATTTTATCCCGAGGCTTCGCAGGCCGAGGCCTTGGTGCATGCGGGGGCCTATCGGCGGCGCGGCGGGGAGGTGGATATAAGCACGGTCAAAGGGGCCGGATTTGGCTATGGTCTCAAAGACATAGATAGAGAACTTCCAACACCTGTGGTGGATTTTTAATTGTTATGGCAGAGCGAGTCAGTGTAAAGGACGTGCAATTTTACATGCGCAATGTGCGCACCCGCATGCCGTTTAAATACGGCGTGGCGACCTTGACCTCGGTGCCCATTTTGCACGTGCTCATGGAGGTTGAATTGGCCGACGGTTCGCCGGCCACCGGGGTGGCGGCGGATATTTTGCCGCCCAAGTGGTTCGACAAGGACCCGGCCAAGGATTATGAGGAAAATGTTGACGACTTGCTCTGTGCGGCGCGGGCGGCGGCTGAGGCCTATACACAGGCGAGTGCGTGTCCCAGGACGGTGTTCGACATCTGGCGGGAGGGGTATGCGGAGACGCTGGCCGCCGGCGACGGGCGGCAACTGAACCATCTGACCTCAAGCCACGGTAGTACTTTAATGGAACGCGCCTTGATAGACGCGGTGGGCACGGGGCGCGGTTTGAGTTATCACCAATTGCTCGAGACCAATGAACTGGCGTTGGACTTTGGCCCGATTCACGCTGAATTGCAGGGCATGACGCCGGCTGCTGTGATTGCAGCGCGGCCCGTGGAACAATTTTATATACGCCACACGGTGGGGTTGGCCGACCCGATCTGGACGGCGGACGTTGGCGCAGATGAGCGCCTGGACGATGGTTTGCCGCAGTCGCTGGAGCAATACATCGACGTTCAGGGCATTGTGTATTTTAAGATCAAGGTCAACGGCGATCTGGAGAACGACCTGGAGCGCCTGCGCGCCATTGCCGCTTTGCTCGATCGCAGCGAGGAGCCATACTACATTTCGTTGGACGGCAATGAGCAATACAAGGATATGGATACTTTCCTCGAATTGCTGGCGCGCATAAAGGAAGATGAAGGGTTGCGGCGGTTCTACGACAGCGTGCTCTATATCGAACAGCCCCTGGAGCGGAGCATTGCCTTGAACGGTGGATTGGCAGCGGGCATTGGTGCGGTGTCGGCGCAAAAACCCATGCTGGTGGACGAGTCGGACGGCGATCTGGATGTTTTTAAACGAGCCGTTGAACTGGGTTATCTGGGGGTGTCGTCAAAAAATTGCAAAGGGCTGATAAAAGCGCTGGCCAATTTGGCGCTGGCGCAGCAGCTCAACAACAGCGGCGGGGAGCGCTATTTTCTCACCGGAGAAGATCTGATGAATTTGCCGGTGGTGCCGCTGCAACAGGATCTGGCCCACCTGGCCGTGTTGGGGGTGGTGCACGCTGAGCGCAACGGGCACCACTATGTGCGCGGCTTGGACCATCTATCCGAAAAAGAACGACAGGCTTGTCGTCAGCAGCACAGTTCGCTCTACCGGCAGGCAGGCGATACAACCATTCTCGACATCGACCGGGGCTGCATAAATATTTCATCGCTGCAGGTGGCGGGATTGGGCGTGGGGGTGCCGGTGGATGTGGAGGCGATGGTGCCGCTGGACGAGTGGGCCTTTGCTTCCCTGGCCTGATCAGGCCAGGCGGTATTTCTCCAAAGCATTCATATCTAGGGTGACACCCAGACCCGCTGTTTGGGGTACGGCCATGGTGCCGTTTTCCACCGTCATTGGCTCGACGATCATGTCGTCTTCGGCTAGAAAAGCCAGAGTAATGAGCAGGTAGATATTGGCGGTGGCGGCGGCCTGGTGCAATTGGAAGGCGTGGGAGATGCCGCTCCACAGACCGTTTTCGACCCAGAATTCCCGGTTCTCGGCGGCGCGTGCGATATGGCAGTCGTGCAAGAGTTTGTTCGCCCCGTCAAATTCCGAGACAAAATAATCGCACAGACCTTCTGTGACGGCCCGCAGGATCGGCGGGGTGTCACTGTGGATGGCAATGGGGTAGTCGAGGTGGCTTTTGAGGAATTTATACCCCTCGATGTGGTCCTGGGGGATGGGGGTTTCCAAGGCCCAGACGTTGGGATAGGCTTGCAGGTTGCGGGCGTTGCGCAGGGCTTCGGCGGGGCGCTGCCAGGAGCCGTTGGCGTCGATCATAATGCGGTAGTCGGGCGGTATAACGGCGGCCATGGCGGCAACCTGCTCGGCCGAGGTTTCGAAGGGGCGGGATTTTATTTTGTGCAGGCGGAAGCCGTTTTCGAGGGCGAATTGGGCTTCCGCGGCTAAAATGTCGGGGCGGAAGCAATGTGACCAGAAGGCCATGCGGACGCGGTCTTTTACCTGGGGACCGAAGAGGCGGTAAACGGGCTGATTGATGTATTGGGCCATGAGGTCGTAGAAGGCTATTTGGCAGGCGCCGGCGCGGTCGTCGAGCAGGTATTCGAAAGGGCTGTGGCCAATGTACGACTGGGTTTGGTCGCCCAGATCGGGTCCCTCGCCGTAGCCGGTGAGGCCTTCGTCGGTTTCTACGATGTAGATGTGGGTATTTACAACGGGCTCTTGTCGAGTCTGCCAGCCGTAGGCTAAGTGGGGGCGAACGCGATCCAGGTAGGGGATTTGGATGGGGATGTTTTGGATATTGGTGATTTTCATGTGGAAAGCCTTTGTTTTGGTACGGATAATGTCTTAGTATAAAGCGGTCTATTTTGAGGCATAATATAGGGATATTGTAGTGGTGGGATAATTTAACCTTTGACCCGTGGGTGCTACGGGGTAGTTCATTCTGGAGAGAGCGATATGAATTTTGCGGAGACTAAGGCGGCTTTGACGGAAAATGTGGTGGCGGTGCCGACGACGATTTGGCGGGCGCCGGGAGAGTTGGACATGGATGCCAATGTGCGGAATGCGGAGTATCTCTTTGAGAAAGGGATGACAGCGGCGGTGTATGCGGGGGGAGTGGGGGAGCACGATCGCTTGTCGGTGGAGCAACAGAAGGAGTTGTTGGCGGGGGCCAGTGCGGCGGCGCGCAGCAAGAATGGCGATGCTTGTGTGGGGACGGGGTTGGGGCGGACGGTGGAGAGGGTGAAGGAGTTAGCGCCGACCTTGGCGGAACTGGATATTGCGTTTGCCATGATGATGCCGCCGGATATCGACGACCAGGATGAGCAATACGAGTACTATAGTGAAATTATGACCATTCTCACCGAGCAAGGGGTGGGGCCGATGATTTATGCGCGGCCCGAACATCCCATGACGCCCAAATTGATCGAGCGACTCTTTGATGCGTTTGAAGTACCGGGGGTCAAATTGGCGCACAATGGGCTTTTGCTGGCCTATGCCGAAATGGTCGAGCGGCTGGGACAGGAGCGCAGTGCCTGGCTGTGCGGCACGGCGGGGTGGTGGATGCCGGCCTACGGGGCGGTGGGGGCGGGTCGGGGCATGTCGACGGGCATTGGCAACGCCTTTCCGGCGGTGGCGCTCAATCTGCTCAAGCGGGTCAACGACGGCAGCTTTGAGCGGGATAGCGATTATTGGACGATGGTGCGTTTGGAACAGATTCGCCAGCGCGACAAACCAAACCTCGCCCTGGTTATTAAGCATTTGCAGGCGATGGTGGGGTTGAGCGGCGGCATGAACGGCGACGGCGCCGAATTATCGGATGAGGTCAAGGCCGAGGTGGAAGGGCTGGTGCAAAATGCCTGCTGGTTGAGCCAGGGGTAGGCGATGCAAATCGAATGGGATAATATTAGGCGAGAAACGATTGCCTGCCTGCAGCAATTGATCCGCTTTGAGACGGTGAATCCGCCGGGCAACGAACTGCCTTTAGTGCGGAGTTTGGCCGAAGAACTCGCAGAGGAAGGGTTTGCGCCGCAGGTGTTGGAGTCTGGGCCCGGGCGGGGCAATCTGGTGGTGCGCTTGCGCGGCGACGGCTCAGAGCGGCCGGTGTTATTGCTTTCTCATCTGGACGTGGTGCCGGCCGAGCCCGAGCAGTGGACACATCCGCCCTTTGCCGGGAAGGTGGCCGACGGCTATGTGTGGGGGCGGGGGGCGATTGACTCCAAGCTGACGACGGCGGTGGATTTGCAGGTGCTGCGCCTGTGCCAGCGGCTCAACTTGCCGCTCAAGCGCGACCTGGTAGTGGTGGCCGCAGCCGACGAAGAAATGGGGGCCAGCTACGGGGTGCAGTGGCTGGCGCAAAATCACCCGGAGGTATTTGACGCCGAATACGGCATCAACGAGGCCGGCGGTTTTGCTTTGCTGGTCGACGGAAAACCGCTCTACACCTGCCAGGTGGGCGAGAAGGGCGGGGCCAATCTAGACCTGGTGGCGCACGGCCGCCCCGGTCACAGTTCGGTGCCGCACGACGCGAATCCCATTTTCTACTTGGGCGAGGTCTTGGGCAAACTGGCCGGAGGCAAAATGCCGCACCGCCCACCCAAGAGCGTGCGGGCGTTTTTTGAGGCGGCGGCGGCGGCGCAAGAGCGGCCTGAAGTAGCCGAATTGTTGTTGGCGCAATTGGATCCGGCGCGGCAGCAGGATGCGCTGGCGCAGATGCCGACCAGCGAGCCGACGCGCTTGATGTTCGACGCCATGCTGCGCAACACCTGTGCCCCCACTATTCTGGAGGCGGGGGTCAAGCGCAATGTCATTCCCTCGACGGCGACGGCGCAATTGAGCGGTCGCACGTTGCCCGGGGTGACCGAGGCCGAATTTGTCGAGGAAGTGCGCGGCATTGTGGGCGATGCGGCGGAGTTTTGCATGGGAGCTTTTCGCCCCGGGGTAGAGTTTAATCACGAGACGCCGCTTTTTGATGCGATCCAGGTGTCTATGCAGCGCTGGGACCCCGAAGGGGCGGTAGTGCCCTATATGGTTACTGGCGGCACGGACGCGCGCTGGTTGATGGACGATTTCGACATCGACATCTACGGCTTTATCCCCATGCGCTACGAAGAGGGCATGGACTTCTTTGATTTGTGCCACGCGCACGACGAGAGGGTGTCCACCGAAAATGTGCTCTTTGGCGTGCAGGTGCTCTTTGACGCGGTGTGCCGGCTGAACGGGATTGCGCCGTAAGCGGCAAGGGGGCTATAGTTGAGAGTGAGATGTTGAAGAGATCGCGATGATGCTATAGTTGAGCGTAAGACGTCCTGAGTAGGAGAGGGATGTCCACCGGACGCCTTGCACAAGGAGGTATATCATGAAATTTATTGTTTCTTCTCGCTTTGTTTTTGCCGCAGCCCTTTTGGTTTTCTACGGTTGCGGCGGTCCCAAAACCACCAGTCTGACCCCCACCCCCAGCAAAGAGGTGATTAAGAAATCGCCGGATTGGTTTCTCGACCCGCCCGACAACAAAAATCACCTCTACGGCGTGGGCACGGCGACGTCGCGCGATATGCAGGTTGGGGTGCGCAAAGCGCGCACCGAAGCGCAATTGGACCTGGCGCAGCAGTTGGGTACGTACATGGGAAATCTGACCAAGAATTTCCAGGAGGAGACGGGGATGGGCGAAGATTCGGAGCTGTTGACGCAGTTCAGTTCGGTGACCAAGGCGGTTACTCAAGAGACGCTCATCGGGGCAAAACAGGACGACAAGGAAATTATTCCCGAAGGTGAGATTTACCGGGTATATATTCTGATGAGTTTGCCGCTGGGCAAAGCCAATCAGCGCTTGATGGATAAAATTAAAGCAGACCAGAATCTCTTGACCCAATTGCGCGCCACCCAGGCGTTTAGCGAGTTAGAGAAAGAGTTAGAAAAAAATAAAACGGTCGAATAAAAAATGGATGCCAGGTCTGCAGAAGTTTTTATAGCCTATCTCGAGGCGAACCCGCTCGTCGCTTTATTGCTGCTGCTGGTCGTGGTGCTGCTGATGGGCAGCCTCATCAAGAAGCTGGTGAAGTGGACGCTCATTCTGGTGATGATTCTCGTCGGCTTTCTCTACTTCACGCATGAGAAGGCCGAGGAGGATTGGCAGGTGCGGTTGAAGCTGGCCCAGGACAAAGCCCTAAAACTGGGCCAGGACGCCCTCAAGAAGGGCCAGGAGGCATTGGAGACCCACGGCAAGGAGGTGCTGGAAAAGGGCAAGAAAGCCATCGAAGAACGCCTCTCCGAATAAGTTCTAGCACGGATAATGATTAAGCATAGCGTTCTATTCTGTATTGTCCTCCTTTTGAGCGGTTGCGGTCCCAAAGCCGTAAAATCTCCCAACTGGATTTTGGGGCAACCGCGTTTCTATCCTTCCTCCCAATATCTCATCGGCGTGGGGTCGGCGCCAACGGCGGGCAGCATGGCCGAAGCCCAGAAGGCGGCCGGCATTAGCGCGCGTTCCGAGATCGGCCAGACCATAGAGGTGCAGATCAAATCGGCCCAGGAACTCTCCCAGGAAAATGTTCGGTTAGAGGAACACCGCAGCGGCCAGGCCAGCTGGGCCATGGAAGTGGAGCGATCGCGCCTGACGGTGTTCACCCGCACGTCCACCCAGCAGATCGTTCAGGGCATTGAGCTCAAGGAAAAATATCACGATGAAAAACGCCAGGTGCTCTACGTTTTGGCGGTGCTGGACAAGGCGGAGGCCAGCATGCGCCTGGCGCGGGAGATCCGCCAACTCGACGAGCAAGTGGCGCTGCTGACGGAAAAGGGAGAGGTGCAGCGGCAGAAGGGGGACGTGTTGGGCGCTATCAAGCTCTACCGCGAGGTCCTCAACCGCGGGCTAAAAGCGGACGTGTTGCGGCGGCAGCTCAGTGTTGTCGACCCGGCGCAATTCCGCACGGCGGCGGCGCCTTATTTGAGCGCGCGTTTGGCGGTGGCGCTTACGGACTTGTTGCGCCAGTTCAATTTTTACGTGGAGGTGGACGGCGAGGATTTTGTCGAAGACATCATGCACCGGGCCATGTTAAACGCCGGTTTTGAAGTGCAGGCGCAGCGGCTCAAAGAGGTGCCGGGCCTGACGTTGTGGGGGCGTGTCAACATCAAATGGGATTCATTTCCGGCATTGGACCGAACGGCGGGGGAGTTGCAGGTGTGTCGCGCCTACCTGGGGGTTAAGATTATCGACGACCGGACGGGCACCATTGTGGGGCAGGTCAATCTGCTGGCCAATAGCAATGCCGAGGATAAAAAGCAGGCGCAGGAATGGGCTTTGTGGCTGTTGAAAGAGCGGATTCTCGAGGAGTTACCGCAGGCGACGTATGAGGCGTTGAGCATAGAGATGTGATGTCGGTTTTGTCTATTCTGCGGGGGAGAATACAACGGTGATACGCTCGTCAATGGCTTGTGCCTGTAACCCACAGAACATATTGATCGCCAAGCGTTCAGAAACGGCGACTTAGCGGAAAAATTCGGTTAGGTGATCTTCCCAGCAGAAAAAATTTATGTCCTATCCTTTGACGGGGTCTACCTCAACGCCGTCTTGAGATTACCTGGAACAGAAGGTCCTTATCCTGCAGTTATGCTCATTCATGGCGGCCGAGGAGGATTCGATCGAGATATCGACAAAGTGGGATATGTCGCCGCCCATCTGTTAGCGGCCGGTTATGTAATCTTCGATATCGACTACCGGCGCTACCACTTTGGCGACGAGCAAGTCGAGGACGTGGTGGCCTGTTATCGATATCTCCCCAAGCCCGGGCCGAAGTTGATAGGGACCGGATTGGCGTAATTGGGGAGAGTCACGGCGGTTTTCTGGCATTGATGTTAGCCACCTGCGAACGGTCGGGCGCAGGTGGCTCCTTTGCCGGTCTGGTCGATATCGTTAAGACCTTCTACGATCTGGCGCAAGAGGCTTTGCCCAAAGTTAAAGGCAATTACGAATGGCGCGAGCGGTGGTGGCATCAAGGCCGATCGATACGCGAAGAAAGTGAATTGATAGCGCAGGGACAAATCGATCCCGATGCCCCTGAAGAGAAAACTCATTTAGGCCGGGAAGTTGGACAGGATGTGGCCTTCCGCTATGGCGGGGATCGGGCCTTTTTCCAGTTGTATTCACCCAAAGAACAATATCATTTAATCAAAAGTTCTACTCTCTATATTGTGGGGAATGAAGATGGATGTCGCATTGCGGGCGCCGAATTGGTGGACAGGTTAAAAGCCGCGGGCCGCATTGCCGAATATTCGGAACACCCAGGTATGGATCATGGCTTCTACTGGGGTGAAAAGCTCGATGTGAACGGGCATGTACCCGAGGAATTCTACCGATCTTTAAAGCGGACTACCGGTTTCCTGGGCAAATGGGTAAAGGAAAAATAGGGTCCGCAGGTAGTGACCGAAGTACAGGCCTCGCGGCGAAAAAGAAGATGCGGGGTTAGACCAATAGGTACAATTGCCGGACTAATCCTTTAATGGATATACATCAGCACGGCTTCATGACTACAGAAACGACCGAAACGCGTAAATATCGTCTTACCTCCGAAGAATGTGCCGAATGGGACCAAAATGGCTATATCGTCCGCCACAATGTCTTCAGCGCCGTAGAACGTATCCCGATAAGGTGCATCAGGTCGAACGATGTGGTTGCTTATTAAGCTTGTAAAATGATGATGCAAGAGGTCCATGGCAGATTTAAAAGCTAAGCCAGACCCGCTTCCTGCAATTTGACGATAAATTCGTCTTCTGACAGTACTTCGATACCCAGTTGTTCCGCTTTGGTCAGCTTGGAGCCCGCCTTTTCGCCGGCGACGACGAGGTCGGTTTTTTTGCTGACGCTGGAGGCGATGCGGCCGCCCAGGCGTTCGATCAGGTCGGCGGCGTCGTCGCGGCTGTACTGGCTCAGCGAGCCGGTGAGCACGGTGGTTTTGTCGGTGAAATACGACGCGGCGGTGGGCGCAGCAGGAGCGGCGGCGGCCAGTTGTAGACCTGCTTGGCGCAATTTGGCGATCAGCTCAGCGGTTTCGTCGGCGGTTAGAAAGGCGTTTATGCTGCGGGCGATGGTAGGGCCTATTTCGGGGGTGGCTTCCAGCTCTTCAATGGAGGCGTCGGCCAATTGCTCGATGGTGGGGAATTGGCGGGTGAGGGTGCGGGCGACGGTGCTGCCGATGTGGCGGATTCCCAGGGCAAAGAGGACGCGGTCAAAGGGACGGCTCTTGCTGGCCTCCAGGCTGGTGAGCAGGTTGTGGGCCAGGCCCGGGCCCACGCGTTCGAGTTGCAATAAGGTGTCTTCGTCGAGGCTGTAGAGGTCGGCGACGTCGGCCACTAATTGGCGGTCGACCAATTGCTCGATGACGGCCGGGCCCACGCCCTCGGCGTCCATGGCGTTGCGCGCCACAAAATGCTGGAGGCGGCGCTTGAGCTGGGCCGGGCAGGAGGGATTGTCGCAGCGGATGGCGGCCTCGTCCTCGTCGCGTACCAGGGGGGACTGGCAGGTGGGGCACTGAGTGGGAAAGGCGAATGCGGTAGCGCTGGCTGGGCGTT
>CAXGRO010000109.1:0-12483 GCA_964012055.1 uncultured bacterium | reverse complement strand
CGCCGCTTCAATTTTGGTTTTCATGCCGCCGCGCCCGTGGCGGCTTTTGGCGTCGCCCACCAGGTCGTCGAGCCGGGGGTCGCCGTGGGCGATCTGGCAGATGAGCTGGCCCTTGGCGCGGCTGGAGCGGTAGTCGGCGTAGACGCCCTCAATGTCGGAGAGGACGACCAGCAATTGCGCCTGGATCAGGTTGGCGACAAAGGCGGCCAGCATATCGTTTTCGCCGATGGGGCGCTCGAGTTCGGCCACGGCGACGCTGTCGTTCTCGTTGATCACCGGCACGGCGCCAAAAGCAAAGAGGCTGTGGAAGGCGTTTTCGAGGTTGAGGGCGTGGCGGCGGTCGTCGAGGATGTCTTCGGCGCTGAGCAAGACCTGGCCGATGGGCACGCCGCGTTTTTTAAACAGGGTTTCGTAGGCGTGCATTAGCAGGTTCTGTCCCACCGCGGCGGCGGCTTGCAGGTCGGCGACGGCGCTGGGGCGGCTGGACAGATTGAGACGGCCGGTGCCGGCGGCCACCGCGCCCGAGGTGACCACCGCCACTTCGATGCCCTGTTGGCGCAGGGCTATGACTTCGTCTGCCAATTTGCGCATGGCGCGGCGGTTGAGTTTGTTACTGCGCGTGGCGAGGCTACTGCTGCCTATTTTGACGACCACGCGTTTGACCTGGCGCATGCGCGCCCGCCGCGACTGTGTCATTGTCGCACCACCACGCCCTTTTCTTGCAGGTAGTCTTTTACCTGGGGGATGGAGTAGTCGCCGTAGTGGAAGATGGATGCGGCCAGCGCGGCACTGGCGCGTCCCTCGGTGAGCACCTGGTAGATGTGCTCGTCGCTGCCGCAGCCGCCCGAGGCGACAATGGGCACGTCGACGCGCTCGGCCACAGCGCGGTTGAGCTCCAGGTCGTAGCCGTCGCGGGTGCCGTCGGCGTCGATGCTGTTGAGCACCAATTCGCCGGCGCCGCGCTCGACCAACTCCTCCACCCACTGCAGCGCGTCGATGCCGGTGGCCTTGCGGCCGCCGTTGATGTAAATCTCCCATTGCGACAGCTCACCCGCCGGTACTTGGCGACGCAGCACGTCGATGGCGCCCACAATACACTGGCTGCCAAAGCTCTCGGCGCTCTGGTTGATGATTTGCGGGTTGTGCACCGCCGCCGAGTTGATGGAGACTTTGTCGGCGCCGCCTTTGAGGATCTGGCGCACGTCGTCAAAGGTGCGGATGCCACCGCCCACGGTGAGCGGGATGAAGACCTGCTCGGAGACCTGCTGCACCAGGTCCATGACGATGGCGCGCCCGTCGGCCGAGGCGGTGATATCGTAGAACACCAGTTCATCGGCGCGCTCGCGGTCGTAGCGCGTCGCCAACTCCACCGGGTCGCCGGCGTCTTTGTCGGCCGAAAATTTAACGCCGCGCACGTTGCGGCCGTTTTTGACGTCGAGGCAGGGGATAATGCGTTTGGCTAACATAGGTCAGTTGATGGAGGCGAAATTTTTGAGCAATTGCAGACCGATATTCTGGCTTTTCTCGGGGTGGAACTGCACCCCAAAGACGTGCTGGCGCCCGGCGATGGAGGTGTATTCGAGGCCGTAGTCGGTAGTGGCCAGGCAGTCTACGTCGTCGCCGGCGTCGACGTAGTAGGAGTGGACAAAATAAAAAAAACTTTCGTCGGGTACGCCCGCAAAGAGCAGGCTGTCGCGCTTGATGGCGATCTGGTTCCAGCCGATCTGGGGCACGCGCTCAGTGGTAGGAAAACGCCGACAGCGCCCCGGCAGCAGTCCCAGACCCTGGTGCGTGCCCAACTCTTCACTTTCGGTGAACATGAGTTGCAGGCCGACGCAAATGCCCAGGAAAGGTCTGCCCGCTTCGATGCTTTGGTGGATGGCCTCTTCCCAGCCGCCCTGGCGCAAATTGCGCATGGCGTCGCCAAAGGCGGCGTCGCCGGGCAACACCAGGTGGCTGGCCGCTTGCGCCTGGCCGGGCTGTTCGACGATGCGGGCGTCAAAGCCGAGAAATTCAAAGGCCTTTTCGACGCTGCGCAAATTGCCCATACCGTAGTCGATGATGGCGATCATGAGGAACCCAATTCCTCAGCGCGTTCGGTGGCTGCCTGCACGGCGCTGATGAGGGCGTCGCGCAAGCCCTTTTCTTCCAGTTTGTGCAAGGCGGCAATGGTGGTGCCGCCAGGCGAGGCGATCTGGTCTTTGAGTACGGCCGGGTGCTGGCCGCTGTCGAGCACCATGCGGGCGGCGCCCAAGACGGTCTGGGCCGCCAGGCGCAGTGCGACGTCGCGCGTTAACCCCATGCGCACGCCGCCGTCGGCCAGCGCTTCGATGACGGTGTAGACATAGGCTGGGCCGCTGCCCGACAGGCCGGTGACGGCGTCCATTTGGTTTTCTTCGACGACGACGCTGGAGCCCACTGCGTCGAAGAGGGCGCATACCAGGTCCAGGTGGGCGGCGCTGGTGTGGGCGCCGGCGCATACGCCGGAAGCCGCTTCTCCCCCCCGAGCCAGCATTTGCGGCATGACGCGCACCACGGGCACGGGGGACGACAGTTGCGACTCGATGGTGGTGGTGCCGACGCCGGCCATGATGGAAACCAGGACCTGATTTGTGTTGAGGTGCGGGTCCATGCTCTGCAGCAGTTTGGCGGCGCTTTGCGGTTTGACGCCGACGATGACCAGGTCGCGGTCGAGGATGCCGTCGGCGAGTTGATCGCTGGTATTAACCCCAAGGGCGCGCAGCGGTTCAAGCGCTTCGAGGCGCACATCCACGGCGGTAATGTGGTTGGCGGCGAGGCGCCCGGCGGCGAGGGCACCGCTAATTAAACCACCGCCCATATTGCCGGCGCCGACGATGCCAATTTTGCACTGCTCGATCATGCGACTCGTTTTCTAACCAGGGAAATAGAGGTGGTACGGTTTGGAGAACAAGACCTAAGTCCTCTTAAAATAGACTACTTATTTTACACTGTCAATTGCTCGAAGGGAGGGCAGAAGGCGCTTTGATTTTGCCTTTTTTGAGTAGTTTTTTAGACCGGTGATTTATCTCTTTTTCCCTCTGAAAAAAGGGGTTAATTTGTGCTTGACGAATCTCTGTATGTGGTGCTATCTTAGGCGAAAGATACCATATTTTGAGGAGAACGGCTTCATTTTAAGAATTTGCAAGTTGCTACTCGCCTCTTAACCAAAATCAAAAAGGAGTGAAAAATGGCGAAGAAGGCCGCACCTAAGAAGAAAGCCGCCGCCAAGAAAAAGGCCGCCGCCAAGAAGAAAGCCGCACCTAAGAAGAAAGCCGCCGCCAAGAAAAAGGCCGCACCTAAGAAGAAAGCCGCCGCCAAGAAAAAGGCCAAGCGCAAACCCAATCCTTCGTTCATGAAGCCCCTGCAGCCCGATGCGGCACTCGGCGCCGTAGTAGGCGGTAAGGCGCTGCCGCGCACTCAGGTCGTCAAGAAGCTGTGGGCCTACATCAAGAAGAACAACTTGCAGGATTCGCAGAACAAACGCATGATCAATGCCGACGACAAACTCAAGGCGGTCTTTGACGGCAAGAAACAGGTGAGCATGTTTGAAATGACCAAACTGGTCAACAAGCACCTGGATTAAGTACTAAAAGCGGTCTCGCACCACTCGCGTCACAAACAGTAGAGGGGTTCCCATCCGTGGGAACCCCTCTACTTGTATGCCCACCTCTGCATTTGCTACTGCTTTCCGGAGTCTGTCCATGACCGATGACATGTATTTGCTGGTTTTTGCCACTGCCACAGTTCTGATCATATCCTGTATTTGCTCGTTGCTGGAGGCCGCGCTCTACGCTCTGCCAGTCAGCCGCATCGAGATGCTGGCCGAACAGGGGCGCACCTCGGGCAAAATTCTCAAGAAATTGCACCGGGATATCCAGCGCCCCATTGCGGCCATTCTGTCGCTCAACACACTGGCCAATACAGGCGGGGCGGTGGTTGCCGGTGCCGCCTTTGTAATGGCCGTTAGTCCCGAGTACGAAGTTCACTTTACCATTGCCCTGGCGATGTCGGTGTTGATTTTTTCGGAGATCGTGCCCAAGACCGCTGGAGTCCTCTACGCCCGCTCGCTGGCTACTATTATCGCCCGCCCCATACAGTGGCTGGTGTGGGTTTTTATGCCCCTCATCTGGCTCAACCAGGTTATCACCAATCTGATAGCGCGCAACGCCGAAGAAAGGCACGATATTTCCGCCGAGGAGATACGCACTATCGCCCGCATGAGTTTGCAGGCTGGCGCTATAGGGGCGGACCAGGAAAAAGTGATCAGCAATATTCTCAACTTGCAGAACATGCGGGCGCGCGACATTATGACGCCGCGCACTGTGGTGTTCTCGCACGACCGCAATACCAAACTGGCCGAGGTGCGCTCCGAGATTGGCCGCTGGGCACACGCCCGGGTGCCGGTCTACGACGGCGATCGCGATGAGATCGTCGGTCTAGTGCTGCGGGGCGAGGTGTTGGGGGCGCTGACCGAGGACAAGGAGGACATGCAGCTGGCAGCGCTGCAAAAGCCCATACGCCCGGTGACCGAATTCGCCCGAGTCAACACGCTGTTGGAAGATTTTCTGCGCTCGCGCCAGCACCTGTTTAAGGTGGTCGACGAATACGGCGTGTTTTCCGGTATCGTCACCTTAGAAGACGTGCTAGAGGAGATTGTCGGTGAGCAGATTGTCGACGAAACCGATCACACCGAGGACATGCAGGAGCAGGCGCGCCAGCGCGGCCGCAGTATTGTGGATGACGAAGCGAGTGGCGAGAATAGCTGATCCTGTTCAAGAATTGGATTTTTCTTTAGGTTTTTGTCCGGCAAATGAAATGGGTCTACTTGGAAAGGAGTTTTTTATCATATGAAGGCATTGGTCGCACTGGCCGATGGCACCGTTTTTGAGGGCCGCAGTTTTGGCGCCAGCGGCGAAGCCGCGGGCGAGATGGTGTTTAACACGTCGATGATGGGTTATCAGGAGATCCTCACCGATCCCTCCTATGCCGGACAGACGGTCGCTATGACCTACCCCCTTATTGGCAATTACGGCACCAACTCAGACGACGAGGAGTCGAACAAACCGCACGTGCGCGGTTTTGTGGTAAAAGAGTGCTCGCGCATACCCAGCAATTGGCGTTCGACGCAGAGCTTGCCCGACTATATGAAGCAACACGGGGTGGTGGGCGTGGAGGGCATCGACACGCGCGAGTTGACGCGCCGGGTGCGCATTCACGGGGTGATGAATTCGATCGTTTCCACCGAAGATCTGGACCCCGAGAGTTTGGTCCAAAAGGCGCAGTCGTGGGAGGGCATTATCGGCATCGATCTGGTGCAGGAGGTGACGTGCGCTGCGCCCTATGTGGAAAGTCCGCCCGAACCGCGCTTTCACGTGGTGGCGCTGGACTACGGCATCAAGCGCAATATCGTGCGCAAATTGGTGGAGGCGGGCTGCAAGGTCACGGTGGTGCCGGCGGCGACGACGGCGGCCGAAGTGCTGGCGCTGGAGCCGGACGGCGTGTTCTTGTCCAACGGCCCGGGCGACCCGCGGCCGCTCGACTACGCCATAGCGACGTGCAAGGACTTGGTGGGGAAGAAGCCGATGTTCGGCATTTGCCTGGGACACGAAATTTTGGGGCTGGCCTTTGGCGCTGAGATCATCCGGCTCAAGTTCGGCCACCGCGGTGCCAACCAGCCCATAAAGGAAAATGATACCAACCGCATCTTGATCACTTCGGAGAATCACGGTTGGGGTATTTCGGCTGAGAGCGTGCCCTCCGAGCTGGAGATATCGCGCCTCAATCTGAACGACGGCTGCGTTGAGGGCATGCGCCATAGAGAATTGCCCATTTTTTCCATCCAGTGCCATCCGGAGGCGTCTCCCGGGCCGCACGACAGTTTTCACCTCTTCCACTATTTTGCCGAATTGATGGAAAAAGACGCGGCGTAATATAGGAGTGCTCCCATGCCCGTAGTGCAACACGACGTTTTGCTCCAGCTCAGCCTCGACATCTTTACCGCCACCGGGATTCCGCCGAACGACGCCCGCATCGTGGCCGAACACCTGGTCAACAGCCACCTGGCCGGCCACGACTCCCACGGCACCTGGTTCATGCCCGGCTATGCCCGCAACATGAAGGAAAATTACGCGCGCTGGGAAGACCACGAGGTTTTGCGCGAGGGCCCCGCGTTTAAAGTGATCGACGGCAAGGGTTGCAACGGCATTGTGGCGGTGACGCGGGCCACGGATTTGGCGGTGGAAAAGGCCCGGCAGAACACCTTTGGCTTTGTCGGGTTGCGCCACGTCTCGCACATCGGGCGCTTGGGCGATTACCCGCCGCGCATCGCCCAGCAGGGCATGCTGAGTATGGTGTGGCTCAACGGCGGTGGTTTGTTTTTGGCACCGTTCGGTTCGGCCGACCGGCGTTTGCGGCCCGAGCCCATCGCTTTTGCAGCGCCGCGCCGGGACAAACCGCCCTTTATGCTCGACATGACCATGACGGTGGTGGCCGGCGGCAAGATAGAACAGATGATCGTGCGCCAGGAGCCCTTGCCCGAAGGCTGGCTGGTCGACCAGCAGGGCGAGTACGTCACCGACAGCAATGCCTATCGCAATGCAGAGGACAATGGAGTTTTGCCGCTGGGCGGGTTGCAGTTTGGTCACAAGGGGTTTGGGCTGGCGATGATGGTGGAAATGCTGGTGGGGCCGTTGACCCAGGCGGGGTGTACTAAAGAAGAGGGCGGGGGAGGAGGGGTGATGGTACTGGCCATCGACATTGAGGCGTTTACCGAGTTGGACACTTATGTGGAAGAAGTGGAAGGGTTGCGCGATTGGGTGTGTTCGGCGCGGCCGCTGCCGGGTGTCGACAGGGTTTATGCGCCCGGGGAGATTGAGGAGGAGACGCGGCAGCGGCGGCGGGTGGAGGGTATTGATATTCCCGCACCCACGTGGGAAGAGATTGGCGCGGTGGCGGCGGAATTGGGGGTGGAGATGCCGCAGATTTGACGGAGTGGTTGACGGGGTAGCTTGGTGGTGTCGGCGGGGCGGTCTTGCCGGCACCAGGTTGCATATGATTTATTGACTACGCTGGTTCCGATTAAACGCCCGCCGCTCCGCCGCCGATATTACATTGGTAGCGGAGCGGTTTTTTTGAAGAAATTCCTCGACTAAAGCTGGCCTTTATGGCCACGGCGGATGGCTTCGCACAGGTGCATGGTGTGGACGGCATCGTCCAGTGTGGACCAGGGGGTTTGGTCCTGGAGGATGCAGTCGACGAAGTGGCGCGTTTCGTTAAAATCGGGGCCGCCGACCGCGTCGAGATCGAGTTCGCCTTCCCAGGGGCCGCTGCGGGCATGCTGGTCTGGGCCCAGGTACTCGGCCTGGTAGAGTTCGCAGTTCGGCCCTCTGGTCAAGTCGATATAGGCGGAGAAGTCTTCGGCGTGTACTTCGGCGCGTTGGATGCGGTGGCCCACGCCGTAGTGGCTCATCAGGGTGGCGATGGCGCCGCTGTCGAAGTGGATGACGGCGTTGTGGCGGTGTGCCGACTCGCGTTCGCCGTCGTTGACTTCGGAGTACACGGCGGTGGGTTTGGCCGCCGCCGTGGGGCCGTCGCCGGACAGCCAGCGCAGTAGGTCGACGTGGTGGATGGCGTCGCAGATGATGGGGTCGGGCGCAATGGCTGCCCAGGCTTTGGTGCCGATTAGGATGTAGGGTTTATTGTAGGTGGCGGCGCAGTGCACGGCGCCGCCTCTTTCCTGTATCATGCGCCGCACCGCCAGCACCTGGGGAAAGTAGCGGCGGTTGAAGGATACGATGTTCTTGCCTTTGCTCTGATGCGCCGCTGCAGCCATATTTTCGGTATCGGCGGCGTTCATGCCCGGCGGTTTCTCCACCGAGGTGTGCAGGCCGCGTTCGAGACAGTCGTGCACGATGGGCACAATGTGCCCGGGCATGGTGCAGATATAAACGACGTCGAGGTCGCAGGTGTCGAGCATCTGGCGGTAATCGGCAAAGCTCTGTTCGGGTTGCCACTCTTCTTGATTTTTCCCGCGCCGCTCGTCGTCCAGTTCGGCGATGCCGACGAGTTGCAAGCGCGGTTCGTCGGCCACCATGCGAAAGTGCCCCTGTGCGTGGCCGCCACAACCGATAATTCCCGCTTTGAGGTCTGCCATAATTTTCCTTTCTGGTTTTGTTTTTTATGTCAGTTTGGTTGACGCTGGCTTGGTGGCGTATGGCTCGTTTCTGCGATCCCCCCATATACCCCAAAGACCGCCATTACACACACCTCCTACGTCGACACCCCCAACAACCCCCGCGTAATCTGAAAATCAACATTGCCCTGCCCCGCCAATTTGGGCGCATACTGACGCCCCACCGTGCGCAAAAGCAAATCGAGTACCTCCACCGACCACCTATCTTCTGCACCATCCAAAAGCAAATCCAAATCCTCGCCGTAAACGTCGTTCACCGACGAGTCACAAGTGACCTGCAGCAAAGGCAGGAAAGGATGGCCCTGCTGGGGGTGTTCGCCCACGTGGGCCAGCAGCACCTCAACGCCGGTGGCGCCCAGGCTCGTCAGCGTTTCCACCCAGTGTTCCGACGGCATGTCCATGATGTAGAACCCCGTGGTTTCCATACGCTGGGCGTGGGGCAAATTCGGTTCGATTTCTTTGTCGCCCAACACCGGCTCTAGGTAAGCAGCCGCTTGCAGCAGGGTGGACCAGGAGGGAATCACCACTGTGCCGCCGCCGCCCACCACCGTGCGGGTGAGTTGCGCCAGCGCCGCGGCCAGCGGGTCGGACACCGGGCCGGCGTTGAGCAGGCCCACGTGCAGGCATTCCAGGCCCACCTCTTCGGGCTCGGGTTCAGAAATAGAGGCGACGCGCTCGTCATACCATTGTTCGACGCGGTCCATGACCTTGTCGATGCCGCCGTCCAATTGCACGCTGGCCCAGCCGAATTGTGAAGGGTCGACGCCCAGCTTTTCGATCTCGTGGCGTACAAAGTCGTTGTGCGCTTTTTCGCAGCCGTGCTCCAGCAGCAAGGCGGTGCACACTAGCGGGTGGGTGAGGTAGCCCACCAGAATGCGCGAGTAGTCGTGTTCGGCGGTGGCCAGCGACACGCCGCAGCCTTCGGTGTGGACGAGAGAGGCGATGCGCGACAGGCCTTTGTCGCTGCCCAGGCCCTTGGCGTTGAGGCGCTCGGCGGTCATGCGAGCGATTTGGCCCGAGCACAGGCTGGTGGGTAGGATGAGGCCGATCTGGTCGCTGGCGTGGCCGCTGGCGGTTTTGAGCGCTTCAAAGCGCAGGTCGGATGCCGGCGCGTCCGTTTGGATGGCCAGGGCCTCGCCCAGCGGTTCGGGGCGGTCCAGTATTTCGTCCAGGCCTTCGGCATCCTGGCGCTGCCAGTTGCGCCAGATCGACACCTGGGCGTGGCCGGCCAATTCACCGCGCGAGCGGCTGCCCGAAGCCACGTCGAGGGTGCGTTTGAGCAGGTCGGCGCCCAAATCATCCATGGAGGTGCCGTCTTGGTAGGCGCCAGCGTTGACGTCCATGTCGTGTTGCAGCAATTCAAAGCGAGCCGAGGTGGTGACGATTTTGATGGTGGGGGCAAAGGGGAAGTTGGTGATGGAACCGTTGCCAGTGACAAAGTAGATGAGGTTGGCGCCTGAGGCCACCTGGCCGGCGATGCTCTCCAGGTCGTTGCCCGGGCTGTCCATAAAATAATAGCCGCCGACGCCCATGCGCTGGCCGTAGTCGATGACGTAGTCGAGGCACACCTCGGGGTCGCGCTTGCGCGCCGCGCCAATGGATTTGAGCACGATGTTGTAGAGGCCGCGAAATTTATTGCCGCCCGACGGGTTGCCCTCGGCCGAGGCGCCGTGCGCCGCCACGCGCTCTTTAAAGCGCTCGATGGTGGCGAGGAATTTCTGCGCCGTTTGCAAGTCGCGCACGTTTTGCAAGACGTAGGGTTCGGCGCCGATCAGCTCGTCGGTCTCGGCCAGGTTGGCGCTGCCGCCGTGGCGGATGATTTCGCGCCCCACCCAGGCGGCCAGCGGGTTGCCGGAGATGCCCGAGAAAGCGTCGGAGCCGCCGCACTGCAGAGCAATTTTGAGGTGCTCGACGGAGTGCTCCTGGCGCGGCGTGGCGCCGACCGCGTCGAACCAGGCGCGCACGACGGATTCGCCTTCTTCGAGTTGCTGCGCAAAACTGCCTTTGAGGCTAAGAAAGTGGTGCTCGACGTGTTCTAAGGGATAGTCGTGCGCGGTGATATAGTCGCGCAACATCTCGTTGGTCACCACCTCGCTGCCGTAGTCCACCGCCAGCACGGCGCCGACGTTGGGGTGGATGATAAATCCGGACAAGGTGCGCAGCAGCAGCTCTTTATTATTGGGCGCGGTTTGGCCGCCGCCTTCGGTGTGGGCTAGGGCCACCACGCCGTCTATGTGGTCGCGGTCGGCGACTTCCCCGTTGAGGCGGGTGGCCAGGGTGCGGGCGTAGCTGGCGGTGCGCGAGGTGGTGCCCAGAATGACGATGTAATTGCGCGTGCCGACGCCGCGGTCGCCGCCGCGGCCGTAGCCCGAGAAAGTGGGCGCGGCGGCGCTGCCCTCGACCTGCTGGCCGGGGGTGAAGGTATCGGCATCGAGTTGGTAGGGTTCGATGCGGTCGATAAAGTTGGGCGCCGCCGGCAGCTCGAAGCTGAGGTTGCGCAGGCGCAGGGCTTCGAGGATGCCTTCGTTGCACACGTAATGGCCCGGCTGGATGTCGGCAATGGCCTCGCCAAAGGGCAGTTCCCAAGAAAGCAGGTCCTGGCCGCTGGCGATGGGTTTGACGGCAAAGCGGTGGCCTTCGAGCAGGCCGTAGTTGAGGGCAAAGGTCTGGCCGTCGTATTCGATATGGGTACCGGCGTCGAGGGGGCGGGTGGCAATGGCGACGTTGTCGCCGGCCATGGGGAGGCGCGCTATTTCGTCAAAGTGTAAGGTTTGGCTCATGGTTATTTGCCTTGCTGTGATGTAGGGATTTTTAAAAAAGTTTAAAGATATCCGGGTTGATATTCTGGCTCTGGTGCGCCAGCACGGCATTCATCAATTCGATGGCCAGGCGCGATTCTAAGGTGACGCCGGCGCGCACGCCCAGGCAGGGGTCGTGGCGTCCCTTTTCCAGTTGGAAATCGATTTCCTCCAGGTTTTTGCGCACTGATTTTTGCGGTTTGGGTATGGTCGAAGTGGGTTTGATGCCAACACGGCAGACGAGCGGCATGCCGGTGGTGATGCCGCCGATGAGGCCGCCCTGGTTGTTGGTCTGGTAGCCCTGGCGACGGATGGGGTCGTTGTTGTGGCTGCCGCGGCGCTCGACGACCTGGCGGCCGGCGCCCATTTCGCAGGATTGCACCGCGTGCATGCCGCCCAGAATGGCCATGAGGCGCAATTTGAGGCTCTGGTAGAGGGGGTCGCCCACTAAGGGGGGCACGTTGACGGCGACGGTTTCTACGGCGGAGCCCAGGGAGTCTTCACGCTGGCGCGTTTCTTTGATGAGGGCGCCAGCTTCAGCGGCGAAGTTGGCGTCGATGGATTGGATTTCGGCGTCTTCGAGCTGGCTTTGCAATTGTTGCGCCTGTTCTGCTGTGAGGCGCTGGTCGCCGTTTTGGCGCAGGAGTCCGTCGATGTGGTCGGCCAGGCGCGCCTCGGTTTGCAGCGGGCCGACCTGGTAGATGGACGAGAACACGGCGGTGCCGAAATGGTGTTCTAGGAAGATGCGGGCGACGGAGCCGCCGATTACGTCGGAAATGGTGGAGCGGAAGCTGGAGCGGCCGCCGCCGCGTATGTCGACAAAACCGCGCGATTTGTGGTACTTGACCAGGTCGGTGTGGCCGGGCCGCACCTCGCCTTGGAGGCCGAGGAATTGGGCGTAGTCGGCCGAGCGCTTGGCTTCTGACAAGACCAGGGCGGCGATGGGTTCGCCGGTGGTGTGGCCTTGTTCGTAGCTGTGGGTGGCGACGGTTTTGGCATCGGCGGTGACCTGGATTTGGGGGGCGTCCAGGAGCTGGTCGTGGTTTTCGTTGTAGAGGCCCGAGAGCAGGATGACTTTGTCGGTTTCCTGGCGCGGGGTGCCGTGTTTGTTGCTACCGGGGCGGCGGCGGTTGAGGTAGTTTTGGATTTGGGCGCGGCTGAGTTGAAGGCCGGGTGGGCAGCCGAAGACGATGGTGGTGATGCCCGGACCGTGGGATTCGCCGGCGCCGGCGACGCTGAAGAGAGGGCCTCCTAGAACTTCCATAATAATCCTCGTAAAATACATAATGTACTTATTTGGCGGGAAGCGAGCAATTTGTGGGGTGAGGGAGATGGGGGTGGCGTGTAAGGTGGTGGAGAATATCTAGGTGGGCGTTGGTAGGACGGTTGGTAGGGGGGTGATCGCAGTTGACGAGACGGATGGTAACGGGCGTTTGGGGGCGGCGGTTTTGCCGGCGGTGTTTTGTGGGGGGA
>CAXGRO010000108.1:0-12524 GCA_964012055.1 uncultured bacterium | reverse complement strand
CTCCCCGACGACAAATCCAACCCCACAAACACGCGCAAGGTGAAATCGTCTAAACGATCGACTAAAGCTCGTTCTTTTTCACCGAGTTCAATCCCCTCCCTACTGCAACCAGCGGCCTCCCGCAACAGGGGCGCCAAATAGCGCATGCCCGCCAAGTTTTCAAAATGCCCCGCCGTCAACACCACCAGCACGGTTCGGCGCGGCGGCTGCCGCGCCAGCATCTCTACAATCTCTAACAACGCCGCCACACTACACGCCTGTTCCGCCCCCGGAGCCAGCGCCGGTACCGGCGACATGGCGTCGTAGTAGGCATTGAGCAACACCGCCTCCTGCCCCAATTGCTCCTCACGGCCGGGAATCACTCCCACCAAAATCTTGCCCACCCCCTTGCGCCACGGCATATTGCCGCGCAGACGCACCACCGCCCCTTGTCGGGCCCACTCCATCAACCGCGCCTCCACATCCGCCGCCGCGTAAAAACGCGGCAAATCCGCCGGCACATCCAAAAACTTCTGTTCTGCTTCCTTGCGATGCCCACCTTCTGCCCCAATAAACACCACGGCCCGCGCCCCCAAATGAAACACATCTACCCAGTACATCCCACTTCTGTACTCCAGCACCACCACCTTCCCATCAACTTCCACTCCCTCAATGTCCTCTAACGCTCTCCCTCCGTAAACCAGCCGGCCTTCTAGCCCCTCGGCCGGCAGCGACGAAGTTCGCACCAAATTCGGCCAGACTCCGTACAGCCGCAGTTCTTCACCCCCATTCTCCAGAACAAACCCCTCGTCCAGCGGAATAGGCACGGAAAATTCATAGGTGTGAACTTCTCCAAGACCCAGTCCGTACAATGTTTCCTCCAGGTACTCCGCCGCCCGCGCACACCCTGGATACCCCGTCACCCGCGATCCAAATTGTTCCAGAACCCTCACTCTCTGCCGCAAACGTTTTTCTAGTGACCCTGCCCCCAAAGCCACTGCGCTACTGTCTATCGCCCTCAAACGAGTTTCCCCAGCCCCACCAATTGCCTCGAACTGACTTGTCAACTCCCTAGATTCCACCGCTCCTAGGCAGAGACCAACAAACGCCACTGCTCCCAAAAATCTGCGCACAATCCACAACTGGGTCCTACGCATCCTATCTATCCCATATTTTGCCAAATAAATACCGATCACCCCGGCCCTCTCCCGCGTCGACCAGGATGAGAGGACCATGCCCTACTAACCGCCTTGGCCAACGCCCCATTTTATTTCCCTTGCAATGCCTCCGCCCGCCCAAACGCCGCCTCGCTCTCCTCCACCTTATCCAAATTGGCGTACACATGCCCCAGCCAATACCAACTATCCCCATTGTCCGGCTGCAATTCCACCGCCCGCCTCAACGCCCCCATCGCCTCCTCATACCGCTCCAATTTGATATACGCCATCGCCAAATCGTGATGCGCGCTTCCCCGCCCCGGCACCAACTCCACCGCCCTCCCAAAATGCTGCACCGCCTTCTCAAAATCCTCCATGCCCCAGGAAAGCCGCGCCAAGTTGAGATGGATATCAACATTGTCCGGCGCCATCTCAAGGGCGCGCTCGTATACCTTGAGCGCCTCGTCGTTGCGCCCCAAGCGCGCATAGGCATCCGCCAATGTGCCGATCAAATCGGCGTCCTCCCCACCCAACTCAACCGCTTTTTCCAGTTTCGCAACCGACTCCTCGTAGCGCTGCGCATTGAATAGAATAAACCCCACCCGCGTCAGCGTCCCCCCATCTTCGGGAGCGAGTTCCAAAACCCTATTATAGGCCGCCAAACAATCCTCAATTCGCTCCATTCGATAGTAGGCATACCCCAAATGTTTAGAGGCATCTATTTTGTGTGGATCGATTACCGCGGCCTTTTCGAAAGCACCAATCGCCCCGGCAAAGTCCTCGCGCTGCACCGCCTCGGCGCCCTTATTGTAATTTTCCACCCAAAAGCGCCGGCGCCACTGCACCACTTCCTCCTCGCGTTTGGGCGCCAGTTCCAAAACCCTCTCAAAGGCGGCATTCATCTCCGCAAACGCCCCCTTGGTACCGTACACCGACCCCATCAACACATAGGCCTCAACATCCTGGGGGTTCTCCGCCACCGCCCGCTGCAATTCCTCCAGCGCTTTATCCGACCCCCCCTCCTGAACGTAAATCTTGGCAGAGCGCAGCGCAGCGCTCTGGCAAGCACAAACGATCACCGCGGCCACCAAGAGCGCCGCTATCGCAAAATATCTCATCAAAATCACTCCTCTGAACAATGGATAAAAATTGGTCCCATTTTGCTCATTTCACTAAATGTAATTCAACACTGGCCCCAAGTCGAAATGTCGATATATTATCATCTGGACCCACAACACTCTTGCGCAAAGCCGAATAACTATGAGTACAGCTACCCTCTTCGACACCTCGTACGCACAGCACAAACAAGACCTGCTGCTCCAACTTCTCGACCACCTGCACCCCATCTACTCGGCCGAAGAAACCGCCGCCCTGCGCATCGATCCCATCAACCCGGCCATTCTCGCCCAGCGTTCGGGGCGCGGTTTTGTCAATCGCGATCTCCTCGAAACCGTATTGGGCAACCTGTTAGAATGCGTCGCTCCGGGGTCGCACAACGCCCTCGACCTCGAGCACCGACAGCACGACCTGTGCAGCGCCATGGGCGAATTGGGCGACCAACTCTACGCCATGGTCGCCCAGTCGCTGCTGGCCGCCGGCGAAGACGACCGCGTTGAAGAAAGGGCCCTGTCGATTAGTTTTGCCCTACTGTGGCAATTGCCCCAGCTAAAAGAGCGAGCCCTGTGGAACCGCTTTGCCTCTTTGCGCGACCCGGCCGTATGGGACGCCTACCTGCTGCACAATTGCAGCATGGACCAAGACGAAATCAACCGCATCGACTTTAATGCCGAACTCGATGCCGCCATTCGCACCCGCGACTTTGAACACTACCGCCGCTTTCTGCAAGACTTGCAGTGCGATTTTATTTTTTCCTATCAAATGCAACTGGTGATGAGCACCTACCCCGGCTGGCGCGTCTTGTTTTACCACGACGTCGCCCACGCTCTGACCCGCTCCGACGACATCGCCGACAATTCCCAGCTGGAGCGCGAACCCGTGCCCCTTTTGCCGCGCGCCATCTCCGAATTGGGCGGCCGCTATTACCAGGCCGACATCCATCCCGAGAGCCAAATTGGCGACGCCAACTTTCTCGACCACCCGCACCGCGGCATCACTACCGGGCAGACGGGCATCATTGGCACGGGTTGCCACATCTACCCCTGTACCTTGGGCGGGCTCAGCGACAAAATTCAACAGCGTCATCCCGTCGTCGGCAATAACGTGTCCATTGGCACCGACGCCGGCCTCTTTGGGCCGGTGCAGATTGGCGATTATTCCGACGTAGGGGCCAATACCGAAGTATACGGCCTTGTGGAAATGGGAACCCACTGCCGCATAGGCTCCTCGGTCGTCATAGGCACCATTAAAGACGGAGACAAACGACCGGGCAAAATTAATTTGGGAGATGAAGTTAGGGTGGGGGCGGGCACCATCGTCGAAAACGCCTTTGAACTCGATTTGGTCATCCCCGCCAAAGCGGAGATCCCAGCGCGCAGCCATGTACTTAACGACGGCTTTGGCAATCCCCGGTTTGTTCCCTCCTAACAACGATTTTAAACCTGAGAACAAACAAAAAAAGAAGGCGCCGACAAAAGCCAGCGCCTTCTTTTTTATTGCTACTACTTTTGAATTAAATCGATACTACATAGACTTCAACAACACCACGCCAAGACCCAGATCATCGGCTTTGCCATCGCCGGCAATGCCAATGGTGAGGCCAACGTTGAGCGCCATATCTTCGCTCAGTATGTAGTCGAGGTTGGGCCCCAGATTGATGCCCAGAGGATCGCCACCGATATCATCGGTATTGGTGCCGATCAAGATGTCCAGGTAACCAACCATCTTGTCGTTCAGCTCTTTGTAGGGCTCGAGCAAAATATCTACCTTAATGCCGGTGCCGGCGGTGTGGCCGTCGAGCAGACCAAGATGCAGTTGATTGTTCCAATCCAGGCCCGCTGCCTGCATGCTCATCATATAACCAACCGCCAGACCCGGGTCGTCAACACCGCCCAGAGGCAATAACAGACTGGCTGATAAAGCATTGTTTTCACCCAACTTATATTTTCCGCCAAGCACGACACTATGCAGGGCATCCCCATCTTCAATCAAAACGCCCAAAGTAGCTCGCGCCCCGACTTCCAGCTTGTCGTTGAGAGATTTTTTGACCATGATGGGCAATTCACTGACATCGGCAATGCTGCCAATATCGCTGCTGAGAATCCCCACATCGGCTCCCATGGCGCCGGCTTCGCCGGGTAGACCATAGAAGAGATCGTAGGTAAGTTGAGCCGACGTCTGACTAGCACAGAGCATCAGAACGGCGGCGAGAGCGAGTACTTTCTTCATGATAATCAGCCTCCTAAAGGTGGGTTGAGAATGAGAGCAACAACTTTTCAAAAATAGGGAGAGGACAAATATTTGGCAATGCCATCTCAGTTAAAAATAAAGCTTTAGGCTAAGTTTTTGAAAGATAGGGACTCATCTTATTTTCGGCAAGTACTTAATTGTGCTAATCCCAAGAGAGTTTAGACGAGAGATTGTGAAAGAAATAATTCTCCTCAAAATAAATCAACCGGGCCGTGTGCGGGGCCTGGCTAATGTGCACTTGCTGACCCGGACACAGCGCGCCCAACTCCCGCCCGTCCACTGTCAGATATATATTGGAATCGCGGGTTTCGGGACTGATATGGAGGCAGAGCCGCGTCTCGGGCGATAAAATCAATGCCCGCGAAGTGAAATTGAACTCGTTGATGCCGTCCAGCACCATGCAGCGCACTTCCGGCATCACCAGCGGTGCCCCGGTAGACAGTAAAAATGCCGTGCTGCCCGTGGGCGTACCCACCACCACCCCATCTCCCTGAATGGTGCGGATTTTGGTGTCATCGACAAATACGTCGACAAAAGCAAAGCGATTGACCGTGCGCACGATCACCTCGTTGATGGCGTGCACCTGCCCACTGGGATAGATACACTGCAACACCAACCGCTCGCTCACCAGGTACTCGCCCCGCATCAAAAGCCCAACGACCTCTTCTAGGTCGTTGCGATCCGCCGCCGTCAAAAACCCCACAGTGCCAAAATTGACCGCCAGCACCGGACATTGCGGATAGCGGTCCAACACCCGCAATACCGTGCCGTCCCCCCCCAAAGCCATTACCAGATCCGGCTTCACCTCGGCTTCATCGACCTCGTTCAAACACACGACGTCGATATTCCGCGCACCAAACAGGGCCTGTAATTCCTCCAGTGGCCCGCGCTGTTCCTCGTTGCGCAACAGCACACCAACGGTCTTGAGATCGTCCATCCCCAAACTCAATCCCCGCCGACCCGCCGACCCTAAGCCCGGGCTTCTTTATTGGCCTGCATCTCATAGGCCTTAATCAAAGCCTGGGTGCCCTCGTCGGCAAAACCGGCGCGCTCGACAATATTAAAATACTGGTGCGCCATGCCGGCCCCGGGCAGCGCCAATTTAACGTCATTGGCCGCTTGTAGCACCAATTTTAAATCCTTCTGTTGCAAATTGACCATAAAGCCCGGCGCAAAATCTCCCTGCAAAATGCGCGGCCCTAAATTGCTCAACTGCCACGAGCCGGCCGCCCCGCCGCTGATGGCGTCCAGTACCTTCTGCACGTCCAAATCCGACGCCGCCGCCAGCATTAGTGCCTCGGCCATGGCTAGGTTGTTCACCGACACGGCGATCTGGTTGCACAACTTGGTGGTCTGCCCGGCGC
This sequence comes from uncultured bacterium, assembly GCA_964012055.1. Taxonomy (GTDB): domain Bacteria; phylum Latescibacterota; class UBA2968; order UBA8231; family UBA8231; genus CAXGRO01. Next base: position 6,658 of record CAXGRO010000108.1, on the reverse strand, counting down.
CGTTGCCGCCGATCAAATTGATGTTTTTGCCCATCGACTCAAAAACCGGCAGGCATTCGTCGAACACGGCCTGATCGCCGCCCACCATAATGGACAGCGTGCCCTGCTGCGCCCCCACGTCGCCGCCGCTCACCGGCGCGTCGAGCATATTAACCCCTTTCTCGGCCAATTTGGCAGCCACCTCCTGGGTGACGCGCGGCGACACCGTGCTCATGTCGATCACCGTGGCGCCGGCGGCAGCGCCGTGAATGATGCCATCTTCGCCCAGAATGACGGCTTCCATGTCTGGCGTGTCGGTGACGATGGAAACGATGACGTCGCTGCCCTCGGCTGCTGCCTGTGGCGTGTCGATGCGCTGGCCGCCGGCGTCGACAACTTCCTGCACCCGGGGCCGGTCCGTGCGATTGTATACTTTGAGCTCATATCCCGCTTTCATCATGTTGAGGGCCATGGGGGCGCCCATGATGCCCAGACCGACAAAACCTACCTTGGTTTTTCCGGGTTCTGCTGGCATGGTATTTTCTCCTCGCGTTTAAAAAGTAAAAAAGTGATGTCTATTGTCTTCGATTTGCGCCGTTTCGTAGAGCTGGGTAAACCAAACCTGTAAAGCCTCGTTTTTGCGCTGGGCCAGCAATTCGTTTTCCGTCTGGATTTTCTCTTCGGCGAATTTGGCCTCGTCCACCGCAGTTTTGCCTACTAGGTGCAGTAGATAAGCGCCCTGTCCCAGTGTGATGACATCGCTCAATTCGCCCTCGGCGAGTTGAAATGCCGTGCCAACAAAGGCGTTTTTGCGGCCGATTCCCGGCACGTAGTCGGCGCGGGCAAACGGCTCGAGCTGGCGCACTTCTAAATCGGCGGCTTTTGCGGCCTCTTCTAAGGCCACACCGCCCTGTACCTGCTGGCGCACATTCTCCAACTGCTGTCCGGCTATCTCGGCCTTCTTGTCGCGCTTGACAATGCGCTCGAGATGCTGCTTCACCTCGGCCAGAGGGGCTACGCCCTCGGGGCGACGTTCGTCCAGCACCGCAACCCAGAACCCTTTATCGCTCTCCACTTCGCGGCTGACGGCCCCCACTTCGCTGCCCAAAAATAAATTGACCACCCAGGCCGTGTTCTGCCCCAAAGCTGGAACCGAAGCCCCCTCTTGCAAATACCCCGTGCTCTCCACCACCAAGCCCATGGTCTGAGCGACTGCGGCAAAACCGTCGACTTCGGCTGCGACACGGAAATCCTTAATCTGCTTGTACAGCGCTTCTTCGGTCTGGCGCGACGCTTTAAAACGCAGCAAGATGTGCCGGGCGCGCAGTTTTTCCTCGCCGTCCTCTTCAAAGCGCTCCTCAACTTTGATGATGTGCCAGCCGAACTGCGTCTGCACCGGCTCGGAGACCTGGCCGGGCTCCAGCGCAAAGGCCGCCTCTTCAAAAGCGGCAACCATGCGCCCGCGGCCAAAAATGCCCAGTTCGCCGCCTTTGGCCGCCGAGCCCGGATCTTCGGAGACAATGCCGGCCAGTTCGGCAAAATCGGCTCCATCGGCAATTTCCTGGTGTAGTTTGGCGATCTCCTCGCCCATCTTGAGTGAATCTTCGGCGGTGGCCGTCTTGGCCAAGAAGATATAGGAAAAACGCACCTGTTCGGGGTGCCGGTAATCGTGTTGATGTTCCTGGTAATAGGCCTGGATGTCTGCCTCGCCCACTTCGACCTCTTCGTCGGCCACGGTGCTACTAGGGGCGAAGACGTACTCCACCTCCACCTTCTCGTTCTTCTCGGAGTAGAACTGGCGCACTTCTGGCGGGCTCACCTGCACCGTCTCGCTCAGCAATTGCTGCAATTTAAAGTTGCGCCACTGCTGTTCCTGCAGCGCTTCGATCTGCAGAATAAAGCTGGTGTAGGCCTCGTTCTTATTGTTGACCGCGTCGTAGAGGAATTGCTGATACTTAACGGGATCAAATTGGCCATCCGTCTGAAAAATCTCCTGCTGTTGCACGGCCGGCGGCGGCTGCTCGCGGGTCAGCAGGGCGATTTCCGCATCCGTGACTTCAATGCCCAAACGCTCTATTTCTTGGGACACCAAAACGTCACCCACCAGGGCGTCCCATACCTGCTTGACCAGAACGGCCTGGTCGACTTCCTCGCCGCCGCTGGCGCGCTGCTGGCTCGCCGCATTTTGCAAAGCGCGGCGGAACTGCTGAATGCTAATCTCCTGACCGTTGATCACGCCCACATTGTCAGCCTGGGTCGGGGCCGATTGGCCCGAATAATCGCCCCCCCATTCGACGACGATCAAACCGACAAAGGCGATGATCACGATCCACAAGACGACGGCAGTGCTCTGCCGCAATTGGGTCATCATAGCGCTATTTCTCTCCTGCCTATAAGTCTTCCCCGCCGTTTGCGGGAATGCCTAATTTCTCTTTGACGGCCGCCGGGTAACGCAGCAAACACGACACCTGATGGCCACCGCCCAAATCTTCAAGCCTCGGCTCGATTTGAGTGCACACCTGGCGCCGCTCCGGGCACCTGGGGTGGAAGGGACAGCCGGACGGCACGGCGGCCGGGTTGGGCACGTCCCCCGCCAGCACCACGCGCCGACGAGCGCGGCCCGGGTCGGGCACCGGCACCGCCGATAGCAGAGCGCGGGTGTAGGGATGCGCTGGCTCCTCGTAGAGCTGCTGTTGCCGGGCCAATTCGACTATGCGACCCAGGTACATCACCGCCACGCGATCCGATATATGCCGCACTACGCTCAAATCATGGGCAATAAAAAGATAGGTCAAGCCCAGACTCGACTGCAAATCCTGCAATAGATTTATTATCTGCGCCTGAATCGACACGTCTAGGGCCGACACCGGTTCGTCCGCGACAATAAACCTGGGTTCCACCGCCAGGGCGCGGGCAATGCCAATGCGCTGGCGCTGGCCGCCGCTAAACTCGTGGGGATAGCGGCGTGCATAGGCCGGCGACAGGCCCACCATTTCCAGCAATTGTCCAACGCGCCGGCGCAATACCTCGCCGTGCGCTAAGCGGTGAATCTTGAGCGCTTCGCCGATAATGCCTTCCACCGTCATACGCGGATTGAGCGAACTGTAGGGATCCTGGAAGACGATCTGCATTTGCCGGCGGCGCTCCCGCATCTCCCTCTTGTTGAGCTTTAACAGGTCGACGCCGTCAAATGATATCTCTCCGGCGCTGGCGTCGATCAGGCGCAACAACAACCGCCCCAAGGTCGTCTTGCCACAGCCACTCTCGCCCACCACGCCCAGCGTCTCTCCGGGCTGCACCGCAAACGACACCCCGTCAACGGCTTTTACCTGGCCCCTGACCCGACCCCACAATCCCTGGCGCACGGGAAAATGTTTCTTTAGGCCGCTCACCTGCAACAAAGGTTCCGCACTCATGCGGCTTCGGCCTTCCAGCAACTGGCCCGGTGGCCCGTCTCGATTTCGGCCAACGGCGGCTCCTGCGCTCGGCATTGCTCGTCGGCCAGGGGGCAGCGCGGCGCAAAACGACAACCCTTGGGAAAATGCCGCGCATCGGGCACCATGCCCGGAATAATTTCCAGGCGCGGGCGCTGTGCGTCCAAGCGCGGCACCGACTGCATCAACCCCCGGGTGTAGGGATGCTGCGGTGCGGCAAAGAGCTGGGCTGTGGAGGCGTACTCTACAATGCGGCCGGCGTACATCACGGCGACCCGGTCGGCGGTCTCGGCGATCACCCCCAAATCGTGGGTAATCATGAGGACGGCCATGTTAAAATCCTCCTGCAGTTGCTCCAGTAATTCCAATATTTGCGCCTGAATGGTGACATCGAGCGCCGTGGTCGGTTCGTCGGCAATGAGCAAGTCCGGGGTGCACGACAGGGCCATGGCAATCATAACCCGCTGCCGCATGCCGCCGCTCATTTGGTGCGGGTATTCGTCGACGCGCTGCTCCGGCGCCGGAATGCCCACTCGCACCAGCATTTCGATGGCGCGCCGCCGCGCCTCGTGGCGGTCGACCGCCTGGTGCAACATCACCGCCTCGGCGATTTGGTAACCACAGGTCAGCACCGGATTGAGGCTGCTCATGGGCTCCTGAAAAATCATGGCGATGTCGTCGCCGCGCACCCGGCACATCTCCTCCTCGCTCAATTGCAGCAAGTCGCGGTCGCGCAACAATACCTGGCCGGACTCGATTTTGCCGGGGGGGACGGCAACCAGGCGCATGATCGACAGCGCCGTAACGCTCTTGCCACAGCCGCTCTCGCCCACCAACCCTAAAGTCTCGCCGCGACCCAAGGTAAAAGAGACCCCGTCGACGGCGCGCCCCACCCCTTCGTCGGTATAGAAATAGGTTTGCAAATCGCGCACTTCGAGCAATGCCTCGGCGGCCGACTCAGATGCCAACAAGAAACTCTCCTTCTCTTTGCGCTACAGCGCTAGAATTCACTGAGCTCACATCTCCGCAGTGGCGTTTGACCAACGCCGCAACACAGCGCTCTTCTTTGCCGCTGAGCTGATCCACTTCAAACTCTATTCCCAAATGGCGGCAAAACCCTTCGCGCAACCCGGCGACCAACTCATCCCACCCCAATTCTCGATTCACACAAGCTCTCAAATGGATACTGCCCTGTCGCAACCGCTGCGCCATGGCCGGAAGCAGGTGGCGCAGCGCCTCCGGCATAAATTCGGGCAATCTCCTATAGTGGGCACCGAGGGGCAGGGAACCGTGCTGCAGAATGACATCGCGCGTCTGGCGCTGTGCACTGCCAACGAGTTTGCGCCCGCCGCACTTGACTTCCCAGCGCGCGATACTCGAAAAACACGGGGCCACAGCGCCGGCGTTGCGGGGCACTACGGGACGGGGACGGGCGCGCTCCAATTCGGCGGCCACGCCGACAGCGCGCAGTCCCTCGACCAGGCAATGGCCGATGCGGCAATAAGTATCCTCCAGTCGCCCCCCCAATTCGGCCTCGTCGCGCCGGCAAACGACACTGTAGGTCAATTCATCCCAGTGTAACACGGCCCGCCCGCCGGTATAGCGACGCACCAAATCCAGGCCCTCTGCCTTGCATTTTTCTACGTCGATCTCGCGCCCTATGTCCTGGGCAAAGCCAAAAGATATGGCCGGCGGCGCCCAGCGATAGAACCGCAGTACTGGACTCGACCCCATGCATTGCAACAACGCTTCGTCGACGGCCATATTAAAAGCCCCGTTGCCGGGGCCGCTGTCGAGCAAACGCCAAGGACGCACTACAGCGCTTCCAGGCGCTGCAGTGCGTCCTTGGCCGCCATCTGCTGCGCGTCTTTCTTGCTGCGCCCCTTTCCCGCTCCCATAACCTCGCCGGCGACGCTGACTTCAACCGAAAACGTCTTTCGGTGATCTGGGCCCGCCTCGTCGTGCACTATGTATTTGGGGTGGCCGTATCCCAAGCCCTGCACGTGCTCCAGCAATTTGCTTTTGAAGTTGATATTGTCTTCGCGCCGAATCAACTCGTCCAAATCTTTGAGCACAACGCGTTCGATAAAGCGACGACAGGGTTCTATATCGCCGTCCAGGTAAACGGCGCCGATAAGTGCTTCAAAAGAATCGCTGAGGATGGAGGGCTGTTCGTAGCCGCGCGCGTTGCGCTCTTCGCGGCTCAACAAAATAAAGCGCCCCAATTCAATTTCGCGGGCCTTCTCAGAAAGGATAGCGCGGCTGACGACCAGCGATTTCATTTGGGTCAAGTCGCCCTCGCGCTTGTCGGAAAAGCGGCGGAAGAGGGAATCGGCGACGATGAGATCTAGCACGGCGTCGCCCAAAAATTCAAGGCGTTCGTTGGCTTCGAGCCCCTCGCCCTGTTGGGCGTACACGTAGGAGCGGTGCTTCAGGGCGTTGACCAGCCAGCGCTGATCCTGGAAGCGATACCCCAGGTGCTCCTCCAATTGTCGCAATTGGTCGGGCGATACCTTGTCGGGGAAGTGCGGCTTGCGGAAGCGGTAAACGAGCTTCGCAATCCATCCCATATGCGCATCCTCACAGTGTAAGTAAGTATCGGGTGCCGGGACGGGATCGCGGCCCGGCTCATCCGTCGAAATCCCCAAAAACCAGCGCCACGTTGTGGCCCCCAAAGCCAAACGAATTGTTCAGGGCGTAGCGCACTTGCCGCTCCTGCGCCTCGTTAGGGGTGTAATTTAGATCGCACGCCGGGTCGGGATTCTCGTAATTAATAGTGGGCGGCACCACGCTGTGCTTGAGCGCCAGTACACAAGCGACACTCTCTATGGCGCCGGCGGCCCCCAGCAAATGGCCGGTCATGGATTTGGTTGAACTGACGGACATGTCTTTGGTGTGCCCATCGAATACCGTTTTTAACGCCGCCGTCTCCTGCGGGTCGCCCACAGGCGTAGAAGTGCCGTGCGCATTGACGTAGTCGATCTCGTCGGCTGCAACTCCGCCATCCTGCAGCGCAATGCGCATAGCCCGAGCCCCGCCTTCACCCTCGGGTGCCATATCGGTCTGGTGGTAGGCGTCGGCGGTAAAACCCAAACCGCGAAACTCACCCCAAATCTCGGCGCCGCGGGCGCGGGCGTGTTCCAACTCTTCCAAAATCATACCGCCGGCTCCCTCGCCCAACACAAAACCGTCGCGCTCGGCGTCAAAGGGTCGACTGGCCCGCTGGGGCTCGTCGTTGCGCCGCG
>CAXGRO010000107.1:0-12544 GCA_964012055.1 uncultured bacterium | reverse complement strand
AAACCAGAGGGCCCGGACCCGCCCGCCACGCACCGCTTTAGCAATCCAATGCCCTCAGGAGCCGGTCTCGACCATCTGCTCCAGATGGATCAGCTCGCCGCCGCGTTCGGCCGATGCATTGGCCCCCAGGACCGCGGCCAGCGTGTTGATGCCATTGGCGCAGGGACTCAGGGGCATCCCGGGATCGCCGGCCTGCACTGCGGCAATGAAGGCCCGGGCCTGGGTTGCAAAAGGACTTTCCTCGATTTCGGTCTTCCACACGACCTCATCGTTTTCCACTATTCTATCCGGATACCACTCGATCAGGGAATCGTCGCTGACGACCATAAATTCGCGCCGGGAATTCCCCGCATTGGTGAGCACGCGGGAGGTGCAGGCATTGGCAGTGAGGCCGCTGGCGAGGCGGTAGTTGACATTGTAGACATGGGGCAGGTTCATCGGCTCGATGCGTTCCTCGGGAGTGGAGTCGACGTAAAAGGCGGAAACGGCGGCGATATCTCCCAGAAAGTAGCGCAGCAAATCCACCCGATGGATGGTATTTTCTACAAAGGAGCCACCGCACAGCTCGTAGCGGCTGGTCCAGTAGCGCAGCGGGTTGCCGCTGTACACCGCCTGCAAGAGGGCGTGGCGCAGGGTGCGCTTTTGCAAGAGCTCGCGGCCGGGGAGGGAAGCCGACTCGTAGCGGCTGACAAACCCCACCTGGGTGAGGATGCCCGATTTCTGCACTGCTTCGTTGTACTCTAAAGCCTTGGACATGTCGAGGCTCTGCGGTTTTTCGACGAAGACGGCCAGGCCCTTGTCGGCGGCGATGAGCATTTCGTCGGTGTGCAGGGTGGGCGGGATGCACAGGTAGATGGCGTCGAGGTCTTCTTTCTCCAACATTTCGTGGTGATTGTTGTAGGTGGCCTTGGGGCCGAATTCCTTGGCCTGCTTTTCCAGCGTTTCTGCGCTGACATCGCAGAAGGCTTGCAAGACGACGTCGCCGCTTTCGACCAGCGGCGCCAGGCCCGGCAGGTGGGCGGAGGTGGGGATGAGTCCCAGGCCGATAAATCCTAGACGAACGGGTTTCATAGAGAAGAGTGTCCTTTCTTCAGTGGTGTTTAGGCTGCGTCGATTTCTTCGATGAGTTCTGCGGGTAGGTGTACTCCGTCGGAGACCGATATGGAAACTTCGAGTTCGGCGATGTCGGCAACGCCCGAGAGCACGACTTTGACGCGGGGGTCGGAGAGTAAATAGCGCAATCCCAAGTGGGCCATGTCTTCGTTTTGGTCGGCGAGCAGAGTTTCGACGCGTTCCATTTTGTCAAAGAGGTCGGCGTAGCGTCCCTGGTCGACCCAGCGGTCGCGTTTGGAGCCCAAGAGGCCGGCGTGCAGGGGCGAGGCGCAGATGACGGCGACGTCGCGCTCGGCGGCGGTGGGCACCAGGATTTCTTTGGCGCTTTGGGTGAGCAGGTCGTATTTGAGGAAGGTGATGACCGAGACAAAGACGTCGGACTCTTTGAGCACGTCGCGCATGAGTTCGAGGTCGGAGCCGGTGAGGCCGATGTGTTGGGTGAGGCCTTGTTCTTGAATTTCTAAGAGGGTTTCGAGGGTGCGCTGTTTGCCAAAGATGCCTTCCCAGCCGGCTTTTTCGGCTTCGTGGATTTGCAGCAGGTCGACTTTGTCGCGCTGCAGGCGTTTGAGGCTGTCTTCAAAGCCGCGCCACACGGCGTCGCGGGTGTAGTCAAAGGGTTCGGGGTAGTAACCCACTTTGGTGGCCAGGTAGTAGGGCTGGGTGACGCCTTTGAGGGCGGTGCCTAAGACTTCTTCGCTGCGGCCTTTGCCGTAGAGGGGGGCGGTGTCGAAGTAGTTTATTCCGAGTTCGAGGGCGCGTTCTACTATGGCGACGCCGTGGGATACGGGCAGTAGGCCTTCTTCGGGGCGGCCGTAGAACCAGGAGCCGCCCATGCCGATTTCGCTGACTTGCCATTCGGTTTTGCCGAAGCGGCGGTACTGCATACTGGGTCTCCTATGCGTTGTTTGTGCTCGGTATGTTCGCGGGGGTGTGCTGGGATAATTTTGAACCCGAGGAAAGGTAGTAAGAGGTCGCTTTTGGGGCAAGGGGTTGGAGGTGAGGTAGAGTGGGTAGAGGTGACGTTTTTGTGGGGGTATGGACGATTCTCTGGGACACGGGGGTGGTCCTCTCGCTCATGACGCTCAATTCTTAGAATTGGCGGCCTTCGGCTCTCGCGGCCCATCATCCCTGGGCCGCTTCGAGGCATTACCCCCTACGCCGCAATCCCGCGGCTCCGGGAGTAATGAATCTGCTCTGAGACCACCCCCGTGTCCCAGAGAATCTCCGTTGGAAGAGTGTAGTGATTGTGGGCGTGGGATGACTACGTAGGGGGGGTAGGGGGGATTGCCGGCGGCGCTTTGTGGGGGGGAGGTGGGGGGCAGGGTGGCCGTACCTTACTCCGCCCGCAATTCATTCGCAGCACTTGCGTACTTATTGCAAATTTGCGCCGGTCTGGCATTAATGCGGGAGGCCGCCCGGGACTCATAAAGCGCCAGAGGCAATTCCCCCTACCCCCCGTCGCCAGTAATTACAAAACCAACGTACACAAAAGAAAGCCCACCCGCTAAACAGCGAGTGGGCTTTCAAAATTAAACCGGATAAATCCAGTTTATACTGCGATAAAACGGACCTTAGAACTGAGCCTTGATCCGGCCCCAGCTCTCATTTTCGACCGCCGTGGGGGCGCCCCAGTCGATCGAGGGATCATCAGGCGAAATCAGCAAGTCCTGCGACGAGTGGCAGCAGCTGGTGGGCGTGGTGGCCCACATACCCACGCGGTTGTCGGCGTCGCCGGCGCTATCGTCCACGTCGCTGACGAAGATGGAGAAGCCAATGACTTCGCCGTCGGTCAGGTCGTGCGGAATCACCTGGTCGGGCGTGATGTTCGACTCGGTCGGCTTGGGATAGGAGTCGATGGCCAGGGTGCGGAATTCGTAGATGTAAGTGCTCTCGCCGAATTCTTCGCCGGTGAAGCTATAGGTGGCGAAGTAGAACTCGCTGCCGTTGGTCAGCAGGGTCGGGTTCTCGATGTCCGCAGACGACACCGCGGCCGTCTGCAGGCCGGGGCCAAAGTTGCCGTTGAGCGCCGGGAAGGCGAAGGAATACTTGTGATGCGTCACCACGTCCTCGGGCTTGGGCAGGTAGTCGTGGCGGGGGTTGAACTCGATCTCAATGCTGTCGTCCCACCAGTAGCTGCCCAGGTCCTGGCGCGTAATGGTGTGCTTGTTGTCGAAAATGCGGGTGGTCACATAGATTTCGTTGTTGTTGTCGTTCCAGCCCAGGATGTGACGAATCTGCATGGAGTTGGGATCCATGCCGCCGCGCGGCACGTCGTCGCCGGCAAAGCCGTGGACGGAGAACAATTTGGACGCCGGAATCGAGTAGACCTCGAGGGGCACGGCAGACCAATCGTCGTCAAAACCGTCGATCGACGGAACGTTGGAATCGGGGAATTTGACGGCGAGGAAAACTTCGCCGGGCGGCTCGTGGGCCACCGCGACGGTGAGAAAAGCGAAAAGGCTAAGGGTGGTTAAACCCAGGATAAGTGAGCGCTTCATGAAATGCAATCCTCCAGATTGATGGTTAATAAGGACGCTCGACGAATTTAGAGAAAGTCAATGGGTGTTGCGGTAGAATATCTGCCCTCTTTCGTGTTTGGGGCCTCACTCCCACAATAACCCTTAGAAGAACTGATAAACCTAAAAGGTATTAAAATTCAGTCCCGGTGTCAATGGAATTCGCAAGCGTTTTTTGAGGCTTATTCCAGCCCAGCGTAAAGAGTTACAAAGGTCTGTGTTGTGGTCACCGCCTCCAGACCGCGGAAGTCGCGGCGCTCGGCGATAAAACCGGCCAGGGCGCGGATGCGATAGCCCTGGTAGTCCGATTCGGTGGCCAGCTGGAAGGCGGCGCTGAGAGCGCTGAAATCGTTGGCGTTGACGTCAAAGTCGTTGAAGACGGCGTATTCGACCCCGGCCTGCAGTTTGCTGGCGCGCAGCACGGGTAATTCGGCCAGGCCCGAGAAGAGTTCCATCAGGGTGGTCTGATCGGCCACGTCAAAGAGGCTGCGGCTCTGCTTGCGGAATTCGCTCTTCCAGCGCGGCTCCAGGGTCAGGCGCCCGAGCTGGTAGCGGTAGCTGGCTTTGTTGATCAGGCCGAAGAAAAATTCGGTGGCGTCCAGGCCCAGGTTCTGGCGCCGCGATTTGCTCATGAGCTGGCGGAAGAAGGTCCAGTTGAGCTTGTTCATCAGGTGCAGGCGCGAAACCTGCAGGCTGTGGCCCACAAAGAGCTGGTTGACCCAGGTGTCCTGGGCCAGCAGCGGATCGGCCACCTGCACGACACGGCCCTCGCGCAGGGTGTTGTCGGGGGCCCACTGCAAGAGCGGATTGGGGATGTCGTCCTGGGCCAGCTTGCTCATGTCGAAGAGCACCAGGCGGCCGTAGCGCGGCGAGTCGTTTTCGTAGGTGAGCACCGCGTAATTGCCGTGGTTTTTGCGGTCGGCGGAGATCAGCTCTTCGCGCAGCGCCCCCAGGCGCAGGTGCAGTTTGGGCGTTAGGTGGAGGCCGCTGTAGACGTTAAAACCGCGGTGGTCGCGGCGGTAGGGGTAGTCGGGCTCCTGGTCGTTTTCGTACTGGTCGACCCAGAAGTTGTTGTTCATGTCGACGCCAAAGAGGAACTCGGGGCGATCGACGCCGTAGCGCAGGAAGGGTTCTTCGTAGTCGGGAATGGAATTGACCTTGGCGCGGTTGTCGTTCTGGTTGAAGTCGGGGACAAAGTCGTTGTTCTGGTCCCAGCCGGGGAAGACCAGGCGGTCGGCGGTGAGCCAGTCGGCGCGGGCGTTGTCGGGCACGCGGTCCTGGTCGTCGTTGTCTTCCACCAGTTCAAAGCGGTTGTTGATGCGGCCGTAGTCGATGCCGGTGGTGGTGGTGACAAAGGACTGGGTGTTGTAGCGCGAGTCTATGCTGTAGGCCTCGCCGAAGAAGAAGAAGGGGTGCAGGGCTTTGGACAGGTTGAGCATCCAGGCCGGCGCGCTGCGCGCCCCGGCGATGCCCGAGGTGGTGCGGTGCGTCTCCTCGGAAACGTTGGGGTATTTGCGGTAGTTCCAGTTGAGGTCGTACTCGCCGTAGAGGTCAAACCCCATTACGTCGACCATATGCACCGTGCCGCCGACGATGTGGGTGGACGTGGGCAGGCCGTAGTTGAAGCTGACGGTTTGCAGGTTGGTGATGTCCTGCACGTTGCCGTCGGCCTGGGCCACTAGCAGGAAGACGGGGTTGAGGGTGGGGCGGCCAATGTCGCCGGCCGAGAACGAGCCCGAAGTGCGCTCGCTGAGGGTTTCGCGGATGCCGGCCGCCGGGTCGAAGAGGCCCAATTGCTGGTCCGAACTCACCCACACCTGGTAGTCGTTGGCCAGCACCAGGCGCAGCTCCACGGCGACGATTTCGGATTTGTCGGCGCTGGCGCGGCTGACAAAGGAGGGGCTGTCAAAGTCGTAGGTGAGATTGATTTCGTCCTCGCCGTTGGCGGCGATAAAGCTGCCCACGTCAACGCCGCCTTCGATCAGCGGCTCAAAGCGCAGGTCCTTGCCGCTGTTGACCTGGCCGTCGCGGTAGGTGATGATGATGTCGGAGGCGTCGGGGAAGAAGGCGGCACCGCCGGCGCCGTCTTCGGGCGAATCGTCGCGCAGCAGGATCTGGATGGAGGAAATGGTCTGGTTCTGGTCCTGGGTGAGCGCCCCTTCGTAGAGCGTTTCCACCAGCGCGTCGGCCAGGCTGTTGGTCTGGTGCACGTTGACGGCGTGGAAACCCAATTGCACGAAGTCGCCCAATTGCGCCGTAAAACGCCCGCCGACCATGGAGGTGGCGTTGGTGAAGGCGCGCTCGGCCTGCTGCACACCGCGCGGCCCACTGACTAGCGAGTGCACCAGGGTCGCCCGATATTTGTCGGTGGCCAGGTCGAATTGCACGCCGTTGAGCTGGGGTTTGGACAGGACCAGGGGCGTAAAGACGGTGCGCAGGCCGTTGCTGGCTGTAAGGCTGTAGTGGTATTGCCCCTTGCGGTCGCCGGCGATGACCACTTCGTTGAACCATTGGGAGAAGCGCTGGGTTTTGAACAAGGTGCTGCCGGCTTCCTGCGGCCGCCGCTGTTCGGTGTTAAAAATCAACCAACCCTGGGTGAGATAATTGCCGAAGAGGTCGTAGAAATAATCCCCCTCGATGTCGGTTTCCACGTAGCGCTCGTAGCGCGCGCGGGCGTAATTGGTGTAGTTCCACTGGCGCCAGCGGTGGCCGCTGTACAATTCCTGTGTTATGTACCAGCGCCGCACCGCCGGGTCCACCGCGTTCATCAAGATCTCGGGGCTCTGGGCCAGGGCGCGCGACACCTCGCCCTGTTGAAACCCCAGGCGCGTGCCGTACTGCTGGGCCTGGGCCTCGCCACTGTAGAGGGCCAGCACTAAAAGGGCTGGCCCCAGTGCTCTCTCAAGCAATTTTCTGCAAAATGCTCTCACTATACGCTCCGCTTTGGTCAATAGGCTACCGATAGAGTGCCGGTGGCCACTTCGTTTCCCTTGTCGGTCTGCAAATCGAGCTGGTAGAGGTAGGTGCCGGGCGGCACCAGCTCGCCGCCCTCGTCCGTGCCGTTCCACTCGTGCGCAAAACTGCCGCTGCGCGTGTCGGCCGAGACCACCTGACGCACCAGCCGGCCGGCCAGGTCGTAGATTTTAAAGGTAATCTGGCGCGGCGTTTCTAGATCGCGCAGTTCGTACTGGATGTTCACCCGGTCGTTGACCCCGTCGCCGTTGGGCGTAAAGGTCGCCGGCACGGCCTGGAAACTGCTGATCAGGTCGCCGCCCATGGGCGTGCGCACCGACAGGGCATCGCCGCTAAAGCGAAAGCTGGCGTTGCCGGGCTGAATTTGCTGTTTGAGTTCGGGTTCGGCGCTGTCGAAAACGCTGCCGGTGAATTCGGCGCCAAAGCGCAGCACTTTGACGTCGAAAATCACTTCGATGCGTTTTTCGTTGTCGGCCAGCCCCTGCAGGCGCTCAAAGCCAACCACCAGGCGGTCGTCGAGGATCTCGGGCGGAAAGCGTTCGAGCATTTCCTCGCCGTCCACCAGCACCGAGCGCACCGACTCGGCCGGAATTTGGGTGAAAATTTCCAGGCGGTCAAAGCCGTGCTCATCGTCGCGCAGCAGCGGGTTAACCACGTAGGTAAAAGTCTCCGCTTCAAAGCTACCGGTCTGATTGGGCCATATCTCGCCGATCACTTCTTGGGCAACCGGGCTTTCGGAGAACAGCAGTTCCACCGCGTCGAGGCGCGGCGTCACGTCGCGGTTGGCCAGCATGACCACTTCGAGTTGGAAGTAACGCGCCGGGCTGGGCGAGAGCACCAGGGTGCCGTCGTCCCACGACCCGGTCTCCAGGGTGGAGTCGCGCAGCCCGGCGGAGAATTCGTAGGGCGCCGACCACTGGCTCCAATTTTCGTTGTCGTAGTCCAGCGAGATGTCGTCCCAGCGCCTGAGTTGAAGCTGGTTCTCGTACTCGTCGAGGGTGGACAGTTGGAGGGCGCCGGAGGCGCCCAGGATGCGGTAGATATGCGGCTGCGGCGTGTTGCCGGTGCGGGTGCGCAAGAACAGCTGGGTGCCTTCGGGCACGTCGCCCTGCCAGCGGATTTTGCTCCAGGCCACCGGGTCGTCAAAGTCGAGGATGGCGGTGCGGTAGGTGGTGCGCGTCACATAGCCCGAGCCGTAGATTTCAAATTCGGCCAACTCCCAGTCGCGCTCGGGGTCGAGGGGGCGGATGGCGACCCATTTGATGTCGCGGGTGGGAAATTGCAGGTCGACCACCACATCGAAGTTTTCCTGGTCGCGTTTGAGAATGTCAAAGGCCGGGTCGTTGGACGAATTGAGCGCCGCGTCGATGACCATATACCAGCGCTTGCCGCGCTCGGTGCGGTCAAAATTGTCGTTCCAAAAAGGGGCGGTGTGGTCGGCGACGCCGATTTCGTACCAGGCCAGGTAGTTGTCCTCAAAGCCGGGCCGCGGGAAAAAGCGGATGCGGTTGATGGGCATGTCGTGGCCCAGGTTGATGACGTTGTTCTTGATGACGCCGGCGCGGTTGACGCCGGTGACCTGCGGCGGCTCCGGCACCTGCACGATCATCGCCGTATTGGGGTCGCCGTCGATGAGCAATTGCAGCGGCAGCGAATCGGTCACCAGGTGGGTGTGGCCGTAGATGCTGGCGGTGTAGAAGTGGCCGTTGCGGTTGCCTATGGTGTTGGCCAGGTTTTCACTCGAGTCGATCCAGGCGGCCTGCAGGGCGTTATTGGCGTAGTTGAGCAGGGTGTCGGTGCCGGCGGTGCCAAACTTTACGCTGACCTGCTCGTCGATCAGGGCGAGGGGGACGGTGTCCAGGATATTGCCTTCGCGGTCGACCGTGACGTAGCTGGCCCGCTGGCCGATGACTTCCTGCCAGGACAGGCCGTTGGGGCCGCCCAGGCGTAACTCGGCGCGGCCCCAGGCGTCGGCGCCGAGCAGCGCGACCAGCCCCCAGCTCAGTAAATGCATCCATTGGCGCATGATGCTCTCCTTTCTCTTAACCCTGTGGCGAATCAATAGGCCACGCCTATCGTGCGCAGGCCCTCGCCCGAGCGCGCGTCGCCGTCTACCTGTAGGCGCACTAGGTAGACGCCCGGGGGCACTATGTCGCCCCCGTCGTCGGCGCCGTCCCAGACGAGCTCGGGGAAGCGCGCCGCGTCGTAGACGCCGTTCTGTCCTTCCGCGTCAAAGAGGCGGCGCACCCGGCGCCCGCTCAAATCGTAAATGCCCACCTCGACGCGGGCGCGGCCGACCACGGCGAGAATTTCGTATGCCATTTCCATGGTGTCGTTGGCGCCGTCGCCGTTGGGTGTGATGACCCGGGTGCTGGTGGAAAAATCGCCCACCAGGTTGCCGCGGTTGACCGACGGGCTCAACACCGTAAAGCTCGACTCGGTGGCGCTGTCGTCGACCTCCAGCTGGGTGGCGTCGCCCGAGGTGACGCTCTGGAAGCCGTCTTCGGCCAAGAAGAGGGCGCGGCCGGAAAAGCGGGTGCTAAACGACAAGACGCGGCCGACGAAGTGCACCTTTAAGACGGTGTCGTGCTGGTTTATGGGGGGGAAGCGCACGGTGAAGCTGCGCTCGTCGATAGCGCTGATGGCCCCCTCGCCTTCTTCGGTGGGGGCGCCCTGTACTGTAAAAGTGTGGTCGACCAGGACGCCGCCGTCCGGGTCGATGATTTCGATGCGCTCGACGCGGCCCACCCGGCTCGGGGTGAAAATCTGGAAGCTGTCAAAAGTTTGCAACTCGGTGCTGAGCATTTCGGCCCGCACCGCGTAGACAAAAGAGATGTCGGTCGCCGCGTCTACCCGGCGCGGATAGATTTCGGCGACGAGCGCGTCGGCTAGCGGTGGCGCCGAAAATTCCAGGCCGATCTGGTGCAGGATGTAGCTCGAGGTCAGGTCGCCACTGCTGAAGTCAATGCGAAACTGGAAGTAGCGCGCCGGGCCGGGCGACAGCACCTGGGTGCCGGCTTCGCTGGTGAGTTCGGCCAGCGAATAGGGCGAGGTCCACGGGCTCCAATTGGCCAAATCGTCGCGCACCGAGCCGCGCTCCCACGGGTCGGTCTGCCGCCCCACTTCGGGCAGGCCCAGATATTCGTTGCGCGACAGCGGCTCACTGGGGTTCTCCAGCGAGAAGGGGATTTCTTCGGCGCCCTGGCGCGCCACCTGCTTGCGGGTGTAGACGAAGGGCGTTTTGTCGTTGCCGCTGCGGGTGCGGATTTGCATGTCGGTGGTGGCTTCCCCCACTTCTTCCTGGAGGATGCGCAGCAGGCCCCAATTGGCCGGGTTGCCCATGTCGATGATGTGGGAGATATAGCGCGCCGCCGGAAAGAACCCCTCGCCGAAGACTTGCAGTTTTTCGATTTCAAAGGGAATCGCCGAGGTGGCACGCAGGCGGATAAAGCGCAGGTAGCGCGGCGGATTGACGATAACTTCGGTGATCGCCTCGCCGTTGTCGGTGCGGATCTCGTAGGTCTCCCAGATGGGGTTGCCGGCCTGAGTCAAGACCAGGCCGTCGTTGACCTCGACCTCAAAGTTTTTGAGGAAGTCGTTGTGGAACGGGGCACCCGGCGCCGAGAACACCGTATTGCGCGGGAAGAAGCGCAGCCGGTTGACCCCAAAACGGGCGCCCAGATCCAGAATGAGCTGGGTGCCCAGGATGTCGTCTCCCTTGCGCTCAAAGGCCTGTCCGGTGGGGTCTTCGACGAGCATGTCTTCGAGTAAAACGTCCAGTTGCAATTGGGTGAGGTCGAAGACAGTGGGGGCGCTCATGCCGCCGCCGCGCTCGAGGGCCTCGGCCGCCAGGTTTTGCCCATCGCCCACCTGGCGCGGCAGCAGGCTGCCGGAAAATTCGGCGCTGCTGAACTCGACCAGGCT
The DNA here is from genome assembly GCA_964012055.1 of uncultured bacterium. Taxonomy (GTDB): domain Bacteria; phylum Latescibacterota; class UBA2968; order UBA8231; family UBA8231; genus CAXGRO01. The sequence continues at coordinate 2,018 of CAXGRO010000107.1, read as the reverse complement.
GGCGGGCGAATTGCCCAGTTCTGTGGCGTTGGGGTTGAGCAGGTTGCGGTGTTCCGGCCGGATGGTGGAAATGTTCTCGATGCCCGAGACGCGCCCCTGCCAGGTGATGTGGCCGTCGCGGCCCAAAAGCAGAACATCGCGCGCCATAACTTGGGGCGCTTGCGACGCCAGGGCGAGCCAGGCGGCCAGTGCCAATCCCATCCAATTAATAAGCTTTGCTGTCATCGTCCTTCTCTCGTAACATTCTGCAGCAGCGCGCCGCGCTCGGCTTCGACGCGCTGGTGAATTTCCGCCCGCCGCTTTCCCTGTTCGTAGTTTTTAAGCGCTTCCAGAGCGTCGTCCTCGCGGCCCAGGGAGTTGTACAATTTGCTCAGGAAGAAGTAGATGCGGAAATCGCCCGGTGTCAGTTGGACCAGTTGTTCGACGTGGGGCAACGCTTCTGCACTGCGCCCTTGCCAGAACAGCAGTTTGCTCAGCCCCCACAGCGCGGCAATCGAGCGCGGCTGCGATTTTAGGGCTGCGGTTACCAGGCGCTCTGCTTCTTGCAAATCGCGCTCTGCGATTAATTCCTGTCGTTGCCACGACTCGGCGCTTTCCTCTTCCCCCAGGCGGCCGGCAAGGCGATCGATTTCGATCAAGAGATCGGCCAGGCGCAACGCCGTGGCGACGGCCCAGGCGGGATCGCGCAGGAGGTGGCTGTAGGCGTCGAGCGCTTCTGGGTGACGTCGCTCTGCTTCGTAGGTGCGCGCCAATTGGTAGCGAATGCGGCTGCTGTCCGGATAGGTCTCCAGTAGCTCGCGATAGACTTTTTGGGCGCTGGCCAGATCGCCGCTGGCGCCCAGGGCGTCTCCCAGGCGGCCAAATACCGCGGCGGAATCGACGCCGGCGCTGAGCAGTTCTGAATACGCGACGGCGGCCGCGCTCGCTTGTCCGGCTTCCATGTACTGGTCTGCCAATGCCCGGCGCGCCCAGTGTTGTTGCGGTCGGCGTTCCAGCAGATCGCGATAGGTGCCTATGGCGCGCTCGTACTCGCCCCGCTGGCGGTAGAGCGCCCCCAGCGCCGCATAGGGAGCCGCCGTTGCCGCGTTGGCCGCTACGGCTTGCTGGTATTCCCTTATGGCATTGGCTTTCATATCCAATTTCTCATATGCGTGACCCAGCCAGTAGTGCTGGGAAGCCCGGGCATTTTCTAGTCTTGTTCCGACTTCTTTATTGAGCGTCAAGCCGAGCAAGACCAGTGCTGCTATAATTTGTAGACGCTGCGTTAGCGGTTGCGCCGCGGCCAGTTGCCGTGCGCCGACGACGGCCAGGGGCAGAAGCACTATGGCCCAGGGGAGGCGCGTCTGGGCCGTGGCTGCGAAGAATAGCGCGCCAAGTGCGCCGGCTCCAACGTATAGGAGCAACAGCATCTCGGGGCGTTGGCGCCCGTCGGCGCGCCAGCGAAAAAATAGCCCCACCAGAGATAGGGGCGCTACCAGACCAAAGGGAAAGGCGACGCCAAAATGCCACAGCAAGACGGCCAAGAGTCCCGACTCCTGACGCCCGAAATAGGGGTCCAATTGGGGCAGCCATTCGAGGCCGTGCCAGAAGCCGTAGAGACTGAGTGTAGACGCCTGCCAGCCGAGGTGCAATTGCGTCGCGGCGAACCACCCGGCTTCGGCGGTGAGGAGCAGCAGTGGGATAAATGCCAGGACGAGACCCAGGCCAAAATAGGCTAACGTCGAGCCTCTGCGTTCTTCTAGTTTCCAGATCCACAGTATCGAGGTCAGGGCGGCGGCTATCATATGAATTCCGGTAGCCAGGGCCAGACCGCACAATAGACCCGGTGCTATAAAACGCACCGGCGTTTTGTTCCTTTCCGCCCAGAGCAAGGCCAGCAATAAAGCTAGGGCCAGAAAGAGGGTCGCCGTCGCCGGCACCAGTTCGCTGGCAAAGTAGATCAGTGGTCCGTAGAGCGCGGCCAGCAGGGCGGCGATTGCGCCCGTCGCCGGACCCCAGACCAGACTGCCGAGGCGCCA
>CAXGRO010000106.1:0-12553 GCA_964012055.1 uncultured bacterium | reverse complement strand
ATTTCAACCTTACAAAAATCCGCTCAAAATCGAAAAAGTGTCCACAGTATTGTGAATTAGATGCTAGTTGAAAATATTAAACAAAATGATTTACTGCACATCGAATCTAACAAAGCACAGCCGCTCTTTATTGCATCCCCATTTTTGCTTTTAATTCTGCCAGCGAATCATCAGCTTTTGAAGATGTCCCACCCGCCAGCGCTTTATTGATCTCGTCGTCGACTGATGTAGAAGCATCTGCCATATCCCCATAAGCTTGCGCTAGCGCCTCTTGCTCTTCAGTTTTTTCTTTCATCCTCTCTAGCAAAGCAACCGTCCCCTTCGAATCAATGTTAGAGAGCCGCTCATTAATTTTGCGAGTCGCATTTGCCGTTTTGGCCCGCGCTTTGAGCGTGATCAGGTCGTTTTCGTAAGAGGCAATTTTAGATTTGAGCGCGTTCACGTTGTTTTGAATCTTTGCCACCATCTCATCCTGCGCTTGCCCCTGCTGCGTCGACTCTAGTGCCTTTGTAGCAGCCTCCTCTTTGCGCGTTAGCGCTTCGCGCGCCAAACGTTCGGCATCTGCCGTATCCATGTCGCCAGACTCGGCTTTTTGCAGTAATGCCATAGCCTTGCGTTCGTAGTCTGCGGCCAAATGTTTGCTGCTTTCGGCTTCTTTATTCATGCGAATGGCAAGCGCCTTGACTTCGGCCAAACTTTTGAGACTCTCCCCAAGATCTTTTTTTAAATCGCGAATAGCCTGCTCGCTCATCTTGATTGGGTCTTCTAACTTGTCCACTAAGGCGTGCGCCTCGGCCTGACCGGTCGTGAATAGACGTTGAAATAGTCCTGACATAATTACCTTTCCTTATTTGGCGGCGTAGGATAGAAGTTCCTCCCCGTTTTCCGCCAACCCCAAGCTCAGGGCGTTAATAGTGCTTTCCAATTCATTTAAGTCCAAGTTTTCCAGAGCCAGCGTGTTGCGGTAAAGTAACATCTTGCCTTCGTCGTGAAGCACAAAAGCACCATAAACGAGACTGCGATTTATTTGCAAAATGCGTTTGTATACATCGGCCGATGCCCCCTCAGTTATCTCCATGATGGGCTGTTCAAATACCAAAACGTCTTCTTCACAATCAATTACCAAATTGTGAATGCCTTGCTCATCATCATTGATAATAACAATTTCTTCTTCGGAAATTTCTTCATCTATAATATGCCCCAAGTCTAATATGAACTCTTTTACTTTTTCAAATTGATCTGACATATAAAGCTTCCCTTTCACTGCGTATTTAGATGGCGCTCAATCTCTTGATAGGCTTTGGTCAATTGCACGGTTAACTGATGGGCCAACTCCCGTTTGGCCGGATCCTTGGCGTGCAAATCGGGATGGTACCTTTTCAACAAAGACTTCCAGGCCCGTCGCGAAGTTTCCAAATCTGACCCGTATGAAATTTCTAAATTTGCGTAATACCCGGCGAGTTCAGCATTTAAAGGTACCGAATGCGCTACTGTGGATCCATCACTTTCACTTTCGTACCCATTAAAATTCCCTCCATATCCCGATTTGCGCAGCCATTCTTCAATGTCGGCATAGCTCATCGCGCTGCCGGCGTTGAGATTGGCTTGTAAGATTCGGTAAATTCTCTCCAAGAGATCCATATGGCGGAGAATATAAAAACCGGGGTGATCCCAGTCCAGTGTTCAAAATTGCAGCGACGAAACAGCTTTGGCAATCATGGCCAGGGCGGCGCAAAACATGCCAATTAGCGCCATACCCACACCGTACCCTACGGCCAGCACCATGGCGTATTGGCGCCACTGTTGTTGACCGTATCTCTTCCAAAAGTAGAAGCGCGCTAAAAAGGCTCCAATGAGGCTGAACATCCAACCGAACGAAACATCGTTCACACTCGATACATAGCCGAATATGAGAAATAGGGGCAAACCGAAAAAGTTCAGAACAAAATAGCCCACTAGACCAAAAACGGTACCAAAAACGATGACCTTCCATTTCTCCCCGCCATCTCCGTCGTCCAGCGGGTGATAGAAATCTTCGTCGATGCGGCCGTCGCCGTCATCGTCTTCGCCGTTGATCAGTTCTTCATCTATCCCCTGTATTTTACCCTGACGGAAAACAATCCCGATATCTTCTCCTCGAGCAAATGCCACATTGCGAAATACCAGTTCCTCATCGCGCTCATACACTATAGCGAGCGAATCGCCGGTACTGTGCACCAATGCGTCGAGTTGCTCCACTACCCTTTCTTCATCCCATTCCTTTTGTCCGATTTCAACGCCATTAATTGCCAATAATAGATCGCCTTCCTTCAACCCCACTCTATCCCCCAGACCAGCTGTAGTTACACTTTTGACGACAATTTTTGTTTCGCCTATGCCCAAGAAAGGTCCATCCAGAGCAAACTGACTTTCCATTCCACTGCCCCGAAAACGCTCAACCCGTTTTCCCACTCTCTTCCCTGACCTCTCAAATTCTATGTAGAGCGAATCTATGGAGCTGGGAAGCAATCTCGCCAAGGTGCGATTCAAACTCTCGTTGCTCCACTCTGCAATGCGTATCTGCACCCCCCCGACAGAGTGCAAGCGATCCCCTTCCATAATGCTCGCCCGCGCTGCCAATCCCTCAGGCTCAACGCTAACTACCCTGGCCTCAACCCACATATCGCCGTCGTCGTCGCGGCGATTGCCAGTGTAGTCGTGGTCAAGATAAATCGATTTCCAAAAAATTGGGATGTCTGCCGAATGCTGGAGGAATTCCCCGTCAAATGTGGGCAACATGTCTATTTCGTAGTAGAACTCTACCGTATCACCGGGGGCTACCTCTACCTTGCTACGCATATTGGGGTTGGGATCGTAGACCACCCCGCCCAGCGGTGGCCATACCAGAACCGGTGCTAGGCCTAAATCAATAGCGCCGGATTGTTCATGTTGCAGGATAAACTGATCTAATATGTCTGGAGCTTTTTCGGTTGGAGGATTTTTCTCTGAAAAATCAGTATAGAAATACCCCACCTGCGACCAGGAGCCATATTGCCGCTTTAGCGGGTCGGGAATATGCACTTGATCACCCATAGCCACTCTGGCCCGCCAATACCACCACTGCTGATCCTGTAAATTACTAGGGCTCCAAACACTTTCTCCACGAGCAACCGGCTTTTCGTCCTTATCCTCTACTCCTAGTAAATCTTCTACTTTTTCTCCGGAACGCCACATCATATTATACGTTGTAGCCGAATACCCCATAGCCTGATAAAAGGCCTGGCGCGGCCACATCAACTGGGCATAGGGATAACTTTCTGAAGGTATGGGTGCCAATTTCCACAAAAAGCTCCAGTACATTAGGCTCACGCCAAAAATGATGGGCAACATAAAAAGCTCGGCCTTGAGCAGGCTGTTGAACTTCATGCCGGTAAGTTCAACAACCCTAAAACCCTCTGCATGGCCGCCGTAATTTCGCACCGGAAAAGGCACAAACCAAATTTCAACTCCGCGAAAACCAGATAAGTATATAATTGCTTCGTTGATATAGGGCAGACTGAAATTGCGGCCGATGAGTCCATCTAAGCGCGCGCTAACAAATGAAATTATAGGTGCATAGACAAATGCAATAATAAAAAATGTGATGATCAAGCCCGTCCCCACAATGTTGGGAAAAAGCGTTTTGGCCAAAATTATAGGATAAATAGCTGATACGCAGAACAGCGCCACACACCCCCAAATATTAAAATCGCCGCGCGCCAGGTGTTTGAGACAATACCCGCGCACCTCCGACGGTTTTTGACAATCGTGGTGCTGGCAAACAGGCTGATACTGCACCTGAGCTCCCTTTAGGCGCTCGCGCAATTCAATCCTATTTTTAGAGCTCGTAGTCCACAGCATGTAAATGCTGATAATGGTGACCGCCAGCGTTATGCCAATGGAAAAAGGTTGCCAGAAATCGATACCTGTTACAATTCCGGTCTGAATTGCATCGCTGCCCAATTGCCAGCGCGGAAAATACCCCTGGGCGTAGAGAATGGGGCTGATGATATAGTGGATGAGGGTTCCGGCTACCGATCCTATTATGCCCCAAAACGGTGCGTATAGACCGGCAAAAATCCCCCCTAGATTTATGGCAATCGCAACGGGAGTGGCCGGCAAAATGCTGCCAAAATAGGGCGTCAAATCCCAAAAAGGAATGGGAATAATCTTTACCATCTTGCCAAACATGATGTCCGTCACCGTTGGCACACCGGTGTATATAACGCCGAATACCGCACCTATTACCGTGCCAATACTAAACACCGGCCATTTCCAACTCTCTTCTTCGCCTCCACTCTCTTCGGCAAGCGCCATGGCCGATAGTGCGGACATGGGAGCCGTAGGGAAAGGCAGTTGCTCGCGATCTGAAGTTAGACGAAAAAGCAGATAGCCCGATGTAAACCAGGAAATCCGCCCCATAATAGTCCCGACGACTAATAATAATATTGGGGCTATCCAATCTGGATGAATAAACGTCCGCTCAACCAACGCCTCCGAATCAGCCGGCGGCGCCCACCACCAGGGCAATATGCGAGTAAGTCCAAAGGCCTCGGCTTCTGGTGAACGGACAAAATATTGGCGCCAGAGCAAATCGAGGAAAGCCCCTTCTTCGCGCGCCACAAGGGCCGATGCCACGTACACCAAGAGATAAATTTCTTGACGCCGCATAGTTGTAAAAGAGCGCTTGGCCACTTCGAGAAAGAGAATAACCGTAACCCACTGGGCAGCAGCTCCGATCCCCCCCCCGTTAAACAACCCCAGATACATCTCGCCCGGCGTCATAATTAGAGATATAAAAAGCACCCCAATAACCGTTTTCATAGTGAATCCTTCTTCAAAACGGTCTGGGGATTGCAGCAGATCGCGATATTCCTCAACCTCTTTCCACTGCAAATCTTCACGATTGCGGCGAATTTTATCTAGTATTTTCATATTCGAAAAAGCCCTGATGCCCTATCCCATCTTTTTTTCTTCTGGAATCTCGATGAGCATGTCCTCAGCCGTTTGGCGATGAAATGCTTTGGACTCGGCGTCCAGGGTGTTAAAAATAAGAAACTCCTTGCGCAACTCGTTCATAAATCGGTGGTTGACCCGCTGCCAGAAAGTATCTTGCCCACTTATGCGCTGGATGAAAACTTCAATGATGTAAGCGCCTGGAATTGATGCAGGCACAAATTCCAATTGCATGTACTGGCTAACCCCCATGTCGAATGGGGCCATCCACAATAGCATGCGCACGGCGTACTCCTTGCCAGTTTCGTTATCCTCCCTCACCACTTGCACTTTGTCGGCATAAAATTGCCCTATTGATTCTTCGCTGTAGGCATTGAAGAAATTAGCCAGAAAACCACAAGTTCCCAATACTTCGGCTTCGCTAATCATAAAGGGGAAATCAAACACCCAACGATCCCCCTCGGGTTCCGGCGGCGACCAACGCCGCACCATGCCCGGTACGGCCGTGCGTTCCGCTATGCGCGCCGGATATATGGTAGACAGCAACACCACCAGCATGACAATACCAGCAGAGATCATAGCTGACATAGAAGAATAATTGAGATTCATCCCCTGGACCATATCGAAGGCAATGAGCACCTTGCCCAACCCCTGGCCCAGGATATACCCCAATGTCACCCCCAAAACGGCATATACACAGGCTTCGGCGACAAATAAGAGGGCAATATGCATGGGCGCCAACCCCACCGAAGAGTAAATCCCAATTTCGCGAAAACGCTCATATACGGCTCCGAGCATGGCATTGAGCACGATCATGGCGGCAATGACCATAGGCACCATGAGCGCTCCCAATCCTTCCACCGAAGGCGAATGCAGCGAAGTGTACGAGAATACATCTATGATATTATCATCTGGGTTGTGGATGCCGGCAAACAAACTAATGGTAATGCGGGTGAGAAAGCGCTCTATAGCGTCCAGCACCACTACGCCTTCATTAAAGCGAATACCTATTGAATACAATTCCCCGCCAGCCTCGCGCAATATATCGTAGGGCATGATAAATACGTTTTCGGCATCCAGATGAACAAAAGGTCTTATTTCAAAGGATTCGGCCTCTTTTGAAGCCTGCGTATCGACAATATTGCCGCCCCCCAGCGCGTCACTACTGGACATTTGAAAATCCACCGGGGTCAGGGGTTCGTTGTCCAGGTCGCGAATCGCCTCAAAAGCGACAGGATCAAAGATGCCGCGCACCAAGAGATCGCGACCAAACACCTGCACTTTGCTCTTGCCTACGTCAAACTCAGAAATGCCCAAATGTTCTGCCATTTGGGTAGAAATCAGACAAGTCTCTTCGTAATCCTCAGCAAAGAAGCTACCAGCGACCAACGACCGATCAATACCCGTAATGGATGGTTCTAAGGGAGTGAGTCCCAACAGTCCAGTAGATTTGTAGGATTTGCCTTGTAGGGCAACCTCTATGTATTTCTTGCCTTCTTCAACATCAAACGATATATACCAATTGCGTGGACTAATAGTGGCCTCTTGGTCAAAGTGGGACCGCACGTAATCCAACACGGGAGGAAATAGCGACCACCAACCCCGCCCCCGCACCAAAACTCCTTCGTAATCCCCAGAATGGGTCAGGGGAAAAGCCATGAAGCGAATTTGCTCGCGGAAGGAAGTAAATGAAAGAACCGTAAAAGTCAGCAAAGTCAATGTGACTAAAGTCAATCCCGTGCGCATCAAGCGCCGCCGCATATTAGATATGCCCAACATAAATGCCGTATATGCCGCACTTGCCCTGCTGATATCGGTTTCGTGAATATGGGCCGTTTTAGCCTTGTGTTGCCTCATAAACGCGTTAAACCTGCTCGATAGCAGCGACAATACCAGGCAGGACATCACCATTATGGCAAATCCCAGCAGTATAACCATGGGATGGGCTATTTCAAAAGCGGGATGGATCTGAGAAATGATAATCCAGATGATTAATAAGAGGCCAGAAAAACCTAGTAACTGCTTTCTTATATCTGCCGCAGAAAAAATTAGACGTTCGGCAAAAAAGGCAGCCGGAATTACCAGTGCTAAAAAAAATACCATACCCCTAATAACATCGTTTAAGGTGCCCTTGGCATCCGGATAAGCCCGTGCCGTCAACCCCAGAGCTGCACGCGTATGGGCAATGTACCGCGTCCAGGATTTTTCATCCCAAGCATCGTTGGCTTTCTCTATATGCATCTCGGCGCGTTGATGCAAGCGGCTCAAGCGCTGATTCTCAATGGCGTGTTTGCGCATCGTATTCAAGCGCGCTTGATTGAGGTTCCACATATCTTGCACAGCAAGCAACGGCGTAGGCAATAAAGTATCATTGGCCAATTCAAACCCCTCGCCCTTAGCCTCTTGTTCACTGTCACTGCCTCGACTGTTGAGCAACATCATGCGCGAACCTACCAGCATCTTGATCGCATTGTCGCGCCCCCGCTCATTGGGCCCAAACAACACTCCTACGGGTTCGTCCAACCCCAAGCCGATTGTAAACCCAAACTGCTCGGCGTCCCTGCCGCCGCGGTCAATGATCTTAATATCGCGCAACATGGTTAGCGATTGAGGGTCGATCAAGCCAAAGAAAGGACGACTTATACTGGGAAACAGCACAAGGACCTTTTCGTGCGTGTTCCAGCGAATGCTTTGAGAGAGCCAGCCGTCTTTTCCCGGTGCCCCATGTTCTCCCTGAGCGCGTTTGGCCAAATCCGGCGCATAAACTATTTGACCGTTTTTATTATTAATCAGATAAGCTGATACGCCTTGTCCCCCTAGATACAAGCCGGGTATTTCCACCTCACCCTTTGCATCGGTCAGATGGTATTGTGTTCGCCTGACGCCCTTGTGGGATTTACCCAAAAAATAGAAATTCTTCTCAGCACCAATGCCCCAAAGTGTGACAATGGCCCCCGGCAATGGACGGTCGGCCTTGGTGCTGCGGCGTGGGTAGGCCCTCACTTTGGCCCGCATAGAGCGGAGTCGGTCTTTTAATACGGGGTCAAAATCTTCCAGACCTTCAAAAAATGCGGGATCGTTAAATGCCTTTGTCAATATTCCATTGAGAAAGGTTACCTGGCGTTCCAAATTATCGTATTTGACTTTTTCCGGTTTATCCAGGGGGGTGTCAATGCCAAAACGACCATCGTTGACTGTAACAAATGCCAGCGAAACTAAACCGGCTGCCATCGCCCTTATGCTGTTGACGCTAATGCCCTCGGGAACAAAGGTGCCCCAATCCATGCCCTTTATTGGACTAATGCCATTGACTAATGCATCTATCCCTTCCCTACCTAAAGTTGGAGCCACCTCATCTGCATATGTTGTAAACCGGCGTCCAAAGGGCACAAAAAAACGCTTGAGGTCATAGCTATATGTATTGTTCCAAATACCCAGCCGATCGGTCTGGCTAGACAAATCCAAACTTATAAACAGTTTGGGGTCTAAGGGCAATTCCATAAATTGGGCATAGTGCTTTAATTTGCGGGCGTGCCGGTCTAAAAAGTCCACCATTCCCCGCTGATCTTGAAAATGGGCTGCCGTCGCCACCAATATCACCGACCGTGCCGGAGGATCGACCTTTAAATGCCGGGCTACTTCTAACAAAGTTGCAATACTACTGGCCATTTCCGCCGCAGGAGCTAAAGAAGGCACCACCGACATCCCGTCGTAATATGCCTCAACTACAATCGTCTCATCTTTTAAAAGGGGATCTGTGCCCGAAATCTTGCCCCATATATTCCAGGTTGGATGGCGCTCCCAATCCATGCGGCTTTTCAACCGCACCGTTAACTCGCCTCGATCTAGATCACGACGCAGACGCTCACCCGCTTCTCTCTCTATCCAAAATCGAGGCACGTCCAAAGGCGCCAGCACATATTTGCTATCTGCCTGGCGCCAGGAGGTCGCTTCGGGTTCAATAAAAATAAAACCAGCTGCACCAAGTGATGCGGCATTTAACCACAGATTCCAGGTGTTGAATTCCATCAAGACGATACTTCCCTCTACCGCCTTGTCATCAAGAGCACCAAAACTACCATCACCGCCATAAATCAAGGGCGCCACTAACCCCTCTGGAGCCGTCGTCGTCGTCCGCACTAAATTTGGCCATAACCCCTTCAGGAGTATGCGTTCACCCGTGTCTTCAATTATTAACTCGCTGCCTTTGTCCACTGGCACAGTTACTTCAAATTGGTCTCGAGTTACCCCTTCCAACCCCAATTCAGTAAATGTATCTGCAATATAGTCTGTCGCCCTCTCGCTACCCGGATATCCGCTGATTCGCGATCCCACAGATGCCATAAACTCTACTGTTGAACGGATGCGTTCGGCCGCGGTTTCTGTTGCATTAGACCAAGAGGGCATAAGAACTGTGGCCAAGAGCAGAAACAGAATGCGATGCAATATGCTTAGGAGATTCATATTGAGAAAAAACACTGCTTTATTCCGAATTTATGAAGGCTTATTTACTTTGAGGTCAGTGCCATTACCCCCCGAAGGCTCCTTATAATAATGAAATTTCTTATACCTCACCAGCGACACTTACAGGGTACTGCTTGACATTTACCTCAATACTGTGGACACTTTTTCGATTTTGAGCGAATTTTTGTAAGGTTGAAATTCGTAAGTGATTATTTATCAACAAGTTACAAATCTCAACACCTATTTACCTAAGCCATTATTTATCAATGACTTACAAAAAGTGTCCACAGTATTGTTACCTATTTTTCTCATTTTTTCGCCATTAATAAGGAACTGATCTATGCTTGAACAGCGTTTTATTGATCTTGCCAGGCAAATGATGCCAATCCCCACAGCGGCATTTCACGAGCATTTTGTATTAGCCGCTGTTGAGAAATTTGCCCATGAAATAAGGGGCATTTCTTGTTCACGAGATGAATTTGGCAATGTGACTTTACTTTATGACGGCCAACCAGAAGGCAAGCACAAACGCGGATTTTTGTTGGCAACAGCACACCTCGACCACCCCGGTATGGGTTTCCCCCAAAGGATCTCTAAACGCAATTTTTCTTTTGAAAAATTAGGCGGTGTCGATATTGCTAAAGTGGTAGATTCGACAGTAAAAATATATTCTCCACATTTGCCCGTAGACCAATCCCCTTATAAAGGGAAAATAATCTCACCCATTCCGAGTAAAGGCGCTTCTCCAGCTAAATTCAAAGTAAGAGTTGAAAAATCGGCCAGTTCGGCTATTACTCCACAGAGTTTTGCGGTATGGGATCTTCCTCTGTTTAAAAGAAAGGGACGCTTTATTCACGGTCGCGCCTGCGACGATTTGGCCGGGGTTGCCGTTGGTCTTGCTTATTTAGAAGAGGTCTCCAGACGGCGTTTACCCATAATAGCCGGTTTATTGCTCACGCGTGCAGAAGAAATCGGCTTTGGAGGGATGTTGGCCGCCGCCCAGGCAAAAAGCCTACCAAACCAAGCCCTATTCGTAAATATAGAATGTTCTAGTTCTAGGGCCGGTGCACCACTGGGAAATGGACCGGTTATTCGCGTTGGTGACCGGTGGCGTATATTTGATCCGTTCGTCACGGGCGGCCTTGTTGCACTAGCGGAGGAATTGGCCGCAAAAAATCCCAATTTTTGCTTTCAACGCAAACTAATGGATGGTGGCATTTGCGAAGCTACGGTGTTGGCCAACGCCGGTTTTCGCACCGGCGCCGTCGCCCTGCCACTTGCCAACTATCACAATGCTGGAAAAAAGAAACTAAAAGCCGAAATTGTCCATCTTGACGATGCGCTCAACCTGATTGCCCTCTTGGTACACCTTGCCAGCCACTCAAGCAATATCGATCAAACGTTAAACCAAGCCCAAAAACACTTAGAAAAACGCTTAGTGACACATCACCACTTGGTCGAATCAAGATTATCGACATAAATCAAGAACTAATCAATTATCTTTAATAACTGCCCACTAACCCAAATTCGTTTAAAGGAGCCGATCATGGATAAAGTAGATCTGGGACTTACTGGCTTACAGGTATCCCAACTCTGTTTTGGAACGGGCACAAACGGCTGGAACCACCGCTCAAACCAGGGAGACCTCGGAATAGATCGCCTCCCCTACCTCCTGCGCTTTGCCCACGAACGCGGGGTGACATTTTGGGATACGGCAGACCAATACGGCACCCATTCACACATAGCCGAAGCTTTAAATTCGCTAGAGCGAGAATCTGTAACCATTACCACCAAGACGGTTTCGCGCAATGCCACTGATGTGCGTAGCGACATCGAGCGGTTTTTAAGTGAATTAAATACTGATTATCTCGATATCGTATTATTGCATTGCATGACAGATGCCGATTGGCCCAATCGCATGCAAGGATCAATGGATGTGCTAAGCGATCTTAAAGAGCGGGGGAAGATTCTCGCCCTTGGAGTATCCTGCCACGATTTTGGCGCATTCCAAACCACAGCCCACACCGATTGGGTAGATGTGGTATTGGCGCGCATTAACTACGCCAACCACAGTATGGATGCCTCGCCAGATGAAGTGCTGCCCGTCATCAATCAAATGGTGGCTGCAGGAAAAGGAGTTTACGGCATGAAAATTGTCGGTGGCGGATCCGAATTAACCAGGTATCCTGGCCGTGCCATTCGCTATGTATTGGAAAACTCCGCCGTTCACGCCCTGGTCTTGGGCATGATGAACGAAGAGGAGATTATCGAGAATATAGGCCTGATCGATGAATATGTTGTAGTTTAAACTTGAAATCTCGCCTGCCCATTGAGGCAAAAAATAAAAATGCCGCAGACCTTCACTAGAACTGCGGCATTTTGGGGTTAAAAAAGTTTAAACTATGGTCCAACCACCGTCTACCACCAGTGTGTGTCCCGTTATCATACTTGCCGCATCCGATGCTAGAAATACTACGGGGGCAGACATTTCTTCTGGTTCGGCCAAAGCACCGCGCAATAGATTTTTACTCTTAACTGCATCGGCAAACGCTTGACTGTCCTTCATGGCCTGTTCCGCCAACGGCGAACGTGTAACCGTAGGCGCCACCGCATTCACTCTTATTCCATACTGCGCCCATTCTGCCGCAAGAGTCCGCGTGAGGTTGTTTACCCCACCTTTAGCTCCACTATATGGCCCCCGCTCCGGAGCCCCCACTACCCCAGCTTGAGACGATATATTGATGATACTACCACCACTACCTTGTTGTATCATTTGTTTGGCCGCGACTTGACTGCAAAAAAATACATTTTTTAGATTGGCATCTACAATTTGGTCGTATAACGCTTCATCGTATTCCAATGCCGGAGCCAACTTATTGTATCCGGCATTGTTGACCAAAATATCTAGGCGGCCATAGTGCTCCACCACGGCGGCTAAGAAAGTCTTGATAGAGGTCACATCTACCACATCTAACTCATGGTAGAAGCATTTGCCCCCCAGGCCGGAAATTTCATCGCTAAGAGCAACCAACTCACTCGTCGTGCGGCTACCGACGGCCACCTTGGCCCCCGAGCGGACCATATCCAAGGCAATGACTTTACCGATACCTCTACC
>CAXGRO010000105.1:0-12567 GCA_964012055.1 uncultured bacterium | reverse complement strand
CCGCCGCCGCTATTTAAGATGGAGGCGCGGGCGGCATAACCGTAGAAGAGCAGGCGCTGTGGCCCACTGCCGCGCCAGGGCCGCAGGCCCTGCGCGGCGGTGCTGGCGCAGAGCAGCAAATCGCCGGCGTTTAGTTGGGGCTGTAGGGTGAGGCCCATGTCGTCGTCGCCGCTGAGGATGTCTGTGGGCGTTTCTACGTTGCTCTTGTGCGAGCAGGGGATGAGGACCAGGCCGCCGTCGCCGTCCTGTGCGTCGGCCAGGGCCCAGACGGCGTTGACCGCCTGGCACAGGCGGCGCTCGTTCTGGTGGTAGTAGGCGCGCGCCTGGTCGCGCGGCTCGTCGCCGCCCACCAGCGGCAGGCGGGTGTCGCTCACCTCGCCGAGCAGTTGCGGCGCCGTTTCCAGGCGAAAGCCGTCGCCGCAGAGCTGGTTGAGGTACCACACCAGGACGGGGTGGACGAGCAGGTCGCGAAAGGGTTGGCGCAAGGGGGCGGGCCAGCCCAGCATGCCCTGTGTTGCGCCGCCTTTGTCGAGAGCCTGGTTGCAGGCTTCTACTTCTTTGGGGGTGAGGACGTTGCGCAGGATGAGGTAACCGGCGACGTCGAAGCAGTAGTTTTCTTCGTTGCTCATCAATTCGCGGTCCATGATGGACTTCTCCTAGTCGATGGGATTTTAAATTTGGGAGATAAATTAGCACAGGGGTGGGGTGTGGGCAATGGATTTGATTGTTTGTTTGAGGGTGGGGGTATGACTGCGAGAAAAGAACGAAAGATTGAACTAGGTTTTTTGCAGCAGGAGGGATTTCATCAGGGGGGCTTGGCCGGGGAGTTCGAAGTCCCAGTCGGTTGGGGGGGTGGGGGCGAGGGTGACAGCGGCACTTTTTCGTACGGTGTTCTCAAACTGAGTTTGATTCCACTTTTCGTAGTTGGTGGAGAGCAGGACTGTGCCGTCGGGTTCTAATACGGCGAGAATTTGTTGCAGCAGGTTGGGGAGATCGCGGTCGATTTTGAAGGGGCCGTGTTTGCCGCGTGCGAAAGAAGGGGGGTCGCAGATGATCAGGTCGAAGCGGCGCTGGCGTTTATGGCAGCCCTGCAGGAAGTAGCGAGCGTCGGCGGCCCAAAATTCCAGGTGGTCGCCGTCCAGATTGTTGAGGGCGAAGTTTTCCCTGGCCCAATCCAGAGTGCTCTTGCTGGTGTCGACGCTGACCACCTGGCGGGCGCCGGCGGCCGCGGCGCATAGGCTGAAGCCGGCGGTGTAGCAGAAGAGGTTGAGCACGGTTTTGTCTTTGGCGTGGTGTTTGATCCACAGGCGGTTCTGGCGTTGGTCGAGGAAGAGGCCGGGGGAGAGGCCCTGGGCGGCTTTGAAGTGGTAGCGCAGGCCGTGCTCGCAGGCGGTCCAGTCTGCCAACGCGTTTGAGGCGTAGTGCCGGCGTTGTTGGGGGGCGGTGCCGCGGTCGAGCATCAGCTGTACTTTCCAGTGGCGGGCGCCGGCCGTTTGAGCGAACGCGGCCATGCGGTCGAGGTCGGACTGTTGCGGCGGTTGGTCGCGATACCAGTAAAACCAGCAGACGGGGCCAAAGAGGTCGCAGCGCACGTTGTCGCCTTCGCCGTGCAGCAGGCGCAGGGTGGTTTCTGCGCCCGGGTCGAAGAGCCGGCGGCGGCGGTCGAGGGCGGCGAGCCAGGCGGTCAGGTCGATGTCGGCGAGGAGGTGCAGGTCTTCGAAAAAGGGGGGAGCGGCGGTGCGGTGGACCACTTCCCCGGCGCTATCGCTGGTAAAGCGCAGTTCCAGGGCGTGTAGCAAGACGCGGGGAAAGGGGGTGCCGCCGTGCTCTGCATCGCCGAGTACGGGAATGCCCAATTGCTGGGCGTGCAGGCGGATCTGGTGCGGTTTGCCGGTGGCGGGTTGGACTTCCCACAGGGTGTGGTCGCCGTGGCGCCGCTGGCGTTTAAAGCGGCTGACGGCGTTGCCATTGGGGGCGGGCGTCGACGAGACCCAGGCGCCCCTCTCTTTTTTTATATCGGTGGAGATCTCTATCTGGTCGTCGAGCCGGGGGTTGCGGTCGGTGATCATCCAGTAGCGTTTGTCGACCCGGTGCTGGGCAAAGAGGTCGGCCAATTGGCGCGCCGCCGCGGCGCTGCGCGCCAGCACCAGAGCGCCGGACGTTTCTTTGTCGAGGCGGTGGCAAACGCGCAACTCTTCGCCCGTTTGGCGCGCCAGGTATTCGACAAATCCTTGGCGCTCGCCGTCGGGGCTGTGGGTGGGCACGCCGGCGGGTTTGTCGGCCAAAAGGTAGGGGGCGTTGGGCGTCACAACGTCAGAGCGTGAGGATCATGCTGTAATTGTTAATTACGTCGCCGTCCCGCGTCGTTGATTCAAACTCGCCCACTTTGACAAAACCGAACTTTTGATAAAAGTGAACGGCGCGGTGGTTGAGTTCGCGGGTGCCGCCCCACAGCGCGATGCGCTTGCGGCCCAGGCGGCGGGCGGCGTCGAGCAGGTGCGGTATGATCAGGCTGCCGACGCCGCTGCTCTGGTAGGCGTCGGCCACCGAGGGCGCTAGTTCGGCGTCTTCTTGGTCGAGCAGGGGCATGCCCAGTTCGGCGTAGCGCTTGCGGTCGCCTTCGAGTACGCCCAGGCGCAAAATGAAATAGGCGATGATTTGGCCGGCTTGATCGGCGTCGGTGGTGATGATGAAGCGCAGGGTGTGGTGGTAGTTTGTATCGGCGCAGAGCTGGCAGGCGGTTTGGCGGTTGAAGGGGTGGGGGCCGTAGCAGTTGCGCGTGGCCGGGGAGAGGGAGGTGAAATAGTGGGTGAGGAGCCAATCGTCGGATGGGGTTTGCAGGCGGAGCAGGGCGCGCTGGTTGTTGGGCAGGCGCAGGGGGGTGGTGAGCAGGGCGGGGGTTTGGGTTAGGTCGTCGGGGGTTAGGTTGGTGGGCATGGATGTGGTTGTTCTTTCGTTGGTGACGGTTGGTGGGGGCCGTCCTGCGGCGGTCCAGTAGACTCGGCCGCCTGGGGCCTGAGGTGGCGCCTGGCGCGAAGGGGATGAAACGGGCGTTGACCTGGCGGCGGGCGTTATGGCGGCTGCAACGGTGGGCGACGGCCTTTCTGTTATTGGGGCGTTGAGCGTGCAGTATTCGCTAGTGCTTCGGTTGGGACGGGGCGTTGTATGGGGCGGCCTCAAACAGGTACTGGACCGCCTCCGGACAACCCCCACCAACCTTTCCAAAAATGGATGTTTTCCTGGATAAATTCAAGTGCGCATAGAGCGACTATCGAACAGTTAAAAGACGATCTTGTAGTTGTACGAACAGCGATCGCCGAGCGGGATGGGGGGAGGACCCAGAGCGGATTCATTACCCCCTGAGCCGCAGGATTGCGGCGCAGGGGGTAATGAATCGGAGCCGCCCATGGATGGGCCGCGAGAATGAGCGTCGGGTCCTCCCCCCATCCCGCTCGGCGATCGCGCTAAAATAAATACAACGACAAATCGCCCCTAAAATCACCACCGTATATCCAAATAAGGAAACCGCAACACATCCCCTTCATCAAACCCTCCCAAATGCCGCACCGCCCGATAAAACGGCCGCACATCATTCCATACATCAAAAGCCGTAGAAACGCCTATTTCACTTTCGCTGTTTTCCGGTTCTTCTTCCAGTTCCATCAACAATTCAAGTGGTTTTTTGGGGCGCGGGTAGATCGTCAAATGAATAGCTTCGTCGGCGTCGATATCGGCCGCCTGGCGCGCCAGGGCAAGCGCCGTTTCAAAACCGCCCAGCGCGTCCACCAGGCGGCGCTGATGGGCGTCGGCGCCGGTCCAAACGCGGCCCTTGGCCACCTCGTCGATGGAAGATAGATCCAGCTGGCGATCTTGGGCGACCTTGGTGGTGAAGTCGGCGTAGATGCGGTCTAGGGAAGCCTGGACCTGGTTCCACTGAGCGGCGGAGTAGTCGCGGGTATTGGTCCACAGGGTGGCGTTGGCGCTGGTGTGGACCTCGTCCCAGGTGATGCCAAAGTGTTCTTTCCAGAATTTCTCGGTGAGCAATTTGACCATCACCACGCCGATGGAACCGGTGATGGTGCCGGGCTGGGCGACCACCTTGTCGGCGGGCATGGAGACGAAATAACCACCCGACGCCGCCATATTGCCCATGCTGGCGATCACCGGCACGCCCTGCTGGCGGGTGCGCTGGATCTGGCGCCAGATGATGTCGGAAGCCACGTAGGAGCCGCCGGGCGAGTCGACGCGAAAGACAATGGCTTCGGCGCCGTCGGCGATGGCGCGGCGAAAGGCGCGGGCGACGCTGCTGCTGCCCATGGAGGAGGAGCCGGAGAGGCCGTCGTAGTCGCTGCTGCCGCGCTGCACTTGGCCGACGCCGTAGATGAGGGCGATGCGGCGTCCTGTGTCGTAGGGGCCGCCGGCGCGCTGCAGGTATTTGCGCAGGTAGAGCAGAGAGGCGTTGTCGCTGCGCTCTTTGACGCGGTCGTAGACTTCGTCGCGGTAGAGCAATTGGTCCACCAGGCCGGCATCGAGGGTGGCGGCGGCGCTCAAGGGGGCGCGGTCGATCCACGTTTCCAGCTCGGCGGCGGCGATGGCGCGCGCCGCGGAGATGCCCTGGGTGATCTGGGCGAACTGCGAGTGCATCAGCGCTTCCATGGCCTCGCGGTGCGGTTTGTTGTATTTATCCTCGGTGAAGAGGTTGGCCATGTTTTTGTACTCTTTGCGCTGGGCGGCGCGCACTTTGATATCGAGTTTGTCGAGGGCGCCGCGCAAGAAGGGGCTTTCGTACATGAGGCCGGTCAGGTTGAGATCGCCGGAAGGTTGCAGGTAGATCTCGTCGAAGGCGGTGGAGAGGTAGTAGGCGCCGTTGCCCGGCCCAAATTCGCCAAAGGTCTCGGCATAGGCGATGGCAAATTTGTCGGCGGCGCGAAAGTGGGCCACGGCGTCGCGCACTTCCTGAATGACGGCCAACCCTAAGGGCACCGAGCCGGTTTTTGCCACCAGACCCAGGACGCGCTCATCGGCGGCGGCGCGTTTGAGGCCTAAAACCACGTCGCGCACGGTGGTGGGTTTATCGGTGATCGACAGGGCCTGGGCGATGGGATCTTCGGGCACGTACTCCACCAGGCCTTTGCCAAAATCGATTTCCAGCACCACCTGGTCGGGTACCGACTGGGCGGCGGGATCGAGCTGGGCGACGGCCACAATGCCGATGCCGACGAGTAATAAGGTCAATAGGCCGACGGCGGCCAGCAGGCCGACGAAGATTCGCACGAGTTTTCTAAAAAAGGCTTTCATGGTGACTCCTGTGTAAGGCCGTCCAGGCGCTGCGCCGCGACAATCCACAAGGGGTCGGCGCCGGCGGGCGAGCGGTCGACGAAGACGGCCGGGGCAAACCCGCCGGCTTGGGCAAAATAGTCCATGACCAGGCGGACGCGCTCTTCGGGAGAAAAATGGTGGAAAGCGGCTATAGCTTTGGTGGGAAAGAGCCGGTGCGACATGGCGACGATGTGCTGGCCGCTGGGCCGCAAAACGCGGCAGATCTCTTTGAAGATTTCGATCGGGCGAATTAAGTACTGAATGGAGACGGCGTTGAGCACGGCGTCAAAGCAGGCGTCTTCGTAGGGCAGTTGCGCTTGGGTATTGAGGTCGTGTACGGCAACGTCGTTGAGGCGGGGGTTGTGCTGCAACTCTTCGCGGTTCATGCCCAGGCCGGCGACGCGGGCATAACGCACCTCTAGGGGCAGGTGGGAAATCCACGAAGACATGAGGTCGAGCAGGTCGCTTTGGGGCGGCAATTGCTCGCGGTAAAATTGGGTGAGGGCGTCTATGGTGGCGTCGTCTATGTGGGTGACCAGGCGCGGCATCTGGTAGAACAGCGCGTCGGGCGTTTCGTCCTGGCGGCGGAAAAATTGGGGCGGCAGCGGTTGCGTCATGGGTGGTATCCCACACTAACTCAGGCGTCGATATCGTCGACGCCCACCAGGGCGCCCGCTTGTACTAAGGTTTGCCAGATGTCCTCGGCGATGGGAATGCCGTCGCGGCCGCGCTCCTGGCGGGTGCGCGTTTCTATATCGCCCGGTGCCAGCACCTCGTCAAAGCCCGGCGCCGGGTCGACGGCGCGCGCCTGCGCCGCGACGTTTTCGCCCAACTCGGCAAAGGAAGCCAGCGAGTGGAAGAGGTCGGCTTTAAACACCAGGATGAAAGTACCGGCGTAGCGGTCGTAGAGCCAGCCGCGGTTTTCTTCGACAAAGGCGTCGGTGTTGAGGAAAACCCGGCTCAGGTAGTCGATGGCCATCATGATGGCGTAGCCCTTGTGGGCGCCAAAAGGTAGATGCCCGCCGCCTTCAAAGAGGGCGTTGGGATCGGTGGTGGGGTTGCCGTCTTTGTCGACCAGGCACATGGGCGGAATGGTCTGGCCGCGGTCGCGGGCGGTGACCACTTTGGCCCCGGCCATGGCGGTGGTGGCAAAGTCGAACATCATGGCCGGCTGGCCGTTGTGGCCGGGAAAACCCATGGCGATGGGGTTGGTGTGCATCAGGGTCTGGCGGCCGCCGTAGGGCACGGCGCTGGGGTTTTGGGTGCCCAAACCGCCCAGGCAGACCATCGAGACCATGCCCTGGGCGGTGGCCAGTTCGACAAAGTGGCCCAGGCGGCCGATGTGGTTGGACTGCACCAATCCGCCGACGGCGACGTTTTGCTCTTTTGCTTTGTCGATGGCCTTTTCGAGGGTGAAGCGCGCCGCCACGTGGCCAAAGGTCCAGTGCCCGCTGACCAGCGTGCTGGTGGGCGTTTCTTTGAGTACTCCGGGTGTGGCGGCCGGGTCGAGTTCGCCTTCTTGAATGCGCTGCACGTAGCCGATCACGTGCCAGATGCCGTGCGAGTCGACGCCGCTGAGGTTGGCCAGCACCAGGTGGGCGGCCACTTCGGTGGCGTTGGCCGGGCTGGCGCCGGCGGCCAGCAAGATGCGTTCGACAATGCGGTGGAGTTGGTCTTTGGATTTGGTGATCATTTGCGGTTTTCCGTTGGTGAGTGAGTGGTCATAGGTTGCGACAAAAGTAGCGGTGCCGCGAACGCCCTTCAAGGGCGCCGCTGGTCTTGCTAATATACAGACTAATGGGGAGTTTTGTAGGTCGCCGCATTTACCATCGACCTAATTTAAATTAATTGAGTTTTAACGAATTGGACACGTCGATCTCCACGAGCGAACTTTTGGCGCTGGGCTGCGCTTTTACCTGGGCGCTAAATGGTTTGCTTTTGCGCAGCCAGTTGCGCAAAGTATCGCCGCCGCTGGTCAACGTAGTGCGCTGCGGCATGGCCGGCGTGTTCTTCTGGCTGCTGCTGCCCTTTGACAGCGCCCCGCTCAGCGCTTTGAGCCAGGTGACGCCCACCGAGTGGGGGTTATTGCTGGCCAACCTGGTCATCGGCATGGTGATTGCCGATGTGATGTACTTGATGGCCATTCGCGAGATCGGCATTTCGCGCACCCTGGCCCTGACTGGCATTTTTCCGCTGACGACGCTGGTCTGGGAGCATCTGCTATTGCAGCAACCCTTGAGCCGGGCCCTGCTCCTGGGCAGCTGTATGGTGGTGGTGGGCGTGGTGTTGCTGTCGGGGCGAGTGCGAGCCAGGGCGGGGGAAGAGGAGGTGGTGGAGCGGTTGAAATTTGGGGTGTTTATCTCGCTGGCGGCCGCCGTGCTATGGGGCTTGAGCACGGTGCTGCTCAAGCCCGCGATGGAACATATGACGGTGTTGCAGGCCAATGCCGTGCGCATGCCGCTGGTTTCGCTGCTGCTCTATTTGACGCACATACTACCCAATAAGGAGGAACAGCTGGCGCGTTTGGATAGGCGCACGGTGGCCGTCGTTTCGCTCACCGGCGTTTTGGGCATGGGCCTGGGGGGCTTGATGTTTCTGGCGGCGATTAAGGATCTGGGTCCGGCGCGGGCGGTGACCATTACTTCGGTGTCGCCGGTGTTCGGCTTGATATTTGGGGTGGCGTTTTTAAAGGAGCAGGTGAGCGCGCGGATTGTGGCGGGGGTGGTGTGTTGCGTGGCGGGGGTGTGGGTGGTTTTGTAGGGGAGTGAGTTGTTGCTATTGGGATAATAGTTTATTGGATCTTGACAGAGGTTGCAACCAGTGGTAATCTAGTTGCAACCTTTTTCAATTGGAATAGAACTATGTCTACAACAAAAAAGACTCAGGTCTGGTTTGGCATGAAGGTTACACCAAACCAAAAGAAAAAGATCAAAAAACTGGCGGAGCAGAAGGGAACTTCGGCCAAGCAGGCCATAATGAGCCTGGTCGATGAGGCGTTGGGCGCCGAGTTGATTGA
The DNA here is from genome assembly GCA_964012055.1 of uncultured bacterium. GTDB lineage: Bacteria > Latescibacterota > UBA2968 > UBA8231 > UBA8231 > CAXGRO01. The sequence continues at coordinate 4,232 of CAXGRO010000105.1, read as the reverse complement.
TGTTCCCACCGGTTCTTTTCTCGACGGTATTGAGGACATTGTTGGTTCGGTTGAGGGGCCTGCCGACTTATCCACTAATTCGCGTTACATGGAAGGATTTGGCGAGTGAGCGCGATTATTGATACCGGGCCGCTGGTGGCTCTCCTCAATCGCGGGGATGAGCATTACGCCTGGATGATCGAGCAGTCCAGAAATCTCAAACCGCCTTTTTATTGTTGCGAGGCGGTCATCGCCGAAGCCCACTATCTACTAGCGCGTTATCCCGCAGGCAACCGGCGTCTCAACCAACTAATAACTTCGGGCAAGATCGACCTATCTTTTTCCTATGTAGATCATACCGCCGAGGTGCATAGGCTTATGGAGAAGTACGAAAATGTTCCCATGTCCTTTGCCGATGCTTGTATCGTACGGCTGGCCGAGGTGCATCGGCAGAACCGGGTGCTGACATTGGATGGAGATTTCAAAATATATAGAAAGCACCGCAACAGGCCATTGGAGTTGATTTTTCCCTTAAATAACAATTGAAGGTAGAGTCAATCTAGAATAGTTAGCTTGCAAAGTAGAAATCGATTTCTATTTTGCTCAAAACGGGTTGTGCTGCACCCCTAACCCCGCGCTCAACTCAAATTGAAAGCGTGGCGTTGTTCTAAAGAGAGCAGGGCCTTTTTATTTCGAGGCCGCCGGCAAAGCCGGTGAGGCGGCCGTTGGCCCCCACCACGCGATGGCAGGGGATGACGATGGTGGCCGTTGGCGGCGCCGACGTCGCGGGCGGCGCTGGGTTTGCCGATCTTCTGCGCCAGTTCGGCGTAGGAGGTCGTTTGGCCGTAGGGAATTTCTGGCAGGCTTTGCCAGACCTGGAGTTGGAAGGGGGTGCCCTGAGGAGCGAGAGGGAGGTCGAAAGTGCGCAGCTCACCGGCAAAGTAGGCGGTGAGCTGGCGGATGGTTTCAGCAAAAAAGTCGCCGTTCTCCTGCCAGTGGGAGGGCGGCGTTTGTTTTGTTTTTTCGTTGGGAAAGGCGAGCTGGCGCAACCCGGATTCGTCGGCGGCCAGCAGCAGGGAGCCGATGGGGCTGTCGAAGCGAGAGAAATACATGACGTTTTGCCTTTGTCAATTATTTTGATCCAGCTGACTGCCGCTCTAAAGGCGGTAGAAGTACACACCGTTGGCCAGCGCGCCGTGGGCAAAACCAACGGCACTAATGCGTGCCGATCAGTGGAATGCCCGTCGCCTGGGAGGTGGCCACGGTGATGCTGCGCAGGTCTTCGGGTTCCAGGCTGTGGACGTTGGTCTTGCCCACGGCGCGCGCCATCATCGAGGTTTCGCCCGAGCAGGCGGTGAGGAAGTTGAGCGCTGCCTCGGCGTATTCGTCCAGTGAGTAATCGCCCTGAAAGGCAAGGCCGTTTGCGGAGAGGGTGCCGCCCATGGCCAGTCCTAGGGGCATGCCCATGACGATCAACTGGCAGCCGATGGCCATGATTTTGGCCGCGTCGGTGCCCGAGCGCACGCCGCCGAAGTAGGCGACGTCGATTTGTTCTTCTTTCTTTAACTGGCGCAATAGGGCGATGGCGTCGCGCAGGACGGAGAGGTCGAATAGGCCGTTGAGTTCGGGCCAGGGGGTGGCAAAGCCCTGAGAGCCATCTAGAAATAGTACATCGCAATTGGCGTCGAGCGCATGGGGGATGGCGTCGTTGAGAGTGTGGGCGCTGGCGGCGATGCCGACGAATTGGTTTGGGTGGGCGCGCTGTATTTCTATCTGAGTGAAGGCGCCGGTCAGGTCGTAGATCACGCCGGCGGCGTCGGGGGACGGCGCGTCGCCGGCCGCTAAGGTCTGCACCCAGGTGCAGTCGAGTGCTTTTGCGCCCAGGTAAGCGCAGCCGCTCTCTTGGATGGCGCGCCCCAGGCCAATGCGCACTTCTTCGGGCGCCTGGTCGAAGCCGGCGACCAGGTAGGGCGCCTTGACGCGGAAGGCGGTGCCGATCTGGGTATGGGTTTTGCAGTCGTCGCGGTAGGGATCGATGACCAGGCGCGAGAGGTTGGCCGGCAAAAAGTGAATGTCGTCGATGCGGGCCCCGCGCTCTTGGGGAAAGGGGTTGTCGCGGTTGGCCAGGCGCTTGTCGAGCATGGAGAGGCGCTTGTGCTGCTCGTGCTCTTGGGTGCGCGCCATGACAAAGATGTCTTCGCGGTTGTTGACCGAATATTCGTGGGTGCCGTTTTCGGCGTCGCAGCGGAAGCAGCGCGCCGCCTCGGCCTTGGCCTCGTCGAGGGTGTAGGTGGTTTCTATTTCGGGAAACTCAACCGGCTCTTCGCCCAGCCCGTGGAACGGCTGGTCGATGCGGTTGATCACTTCCCACAGCGGGTCCTGCGACACCGGCACGCGCCGCGTGCGGTAGGGCGTGCTGTAGGGCTGGGGGTCTTCGATGCCTTCGAGGTGGGCCTTGACGTAGTAGGCGGTGCGGTGCCCCAAGTACATGGCGTTGACAATGGTCGAGGGACCAAACCCCCCGTCGCCGGTGGCAAAGATGCGCTCTTCGTCGGTGCGCATGGTGTCGAGGTGGGCAGCGATTTTCTCGCCGTCCATCAGCCCCTTTTGCTCCAGCTCTTCGCTCTCGGTTTTCTGCCCCACCGCGGCGATGACCAGGCCGCATTCGATGTCGTGCTCGGAGCCTTCGATGGTCACCGGCCGCCGCCGCCCGTCTTCGTCTGGCTCCCCCAATTTGGTCTTGACGCAGTGCAGCGCAAGGCTGTCGCCGTCGGCCACCACTTCCACCGGCTGGGTGTGGTAGACGAATTCGATGTCTTCTTTGATAGCGCCTTCGAGCTCGTCGCGCCGCGCCGGTATTTCGTCGGGCCCGCGGCGGTAGACCACTTTGACGTTTTTGCAGCCGGGCAGCCGTTTGACGGCGCGGCAGGCGTCCATGGACACGTCGCCGCCGCCGACGATGAGCACGGTTTCGGGCATGGTGGGCCGCGCCCCGCCGTTGATGTCGCGCAAGAAACCCACACCGTCGACGACGCGCTCGTCGTCTTCGCCCGGAATGTTCATTTTTTTGCCCCACCAGGCGCCAATGGCCAAAATGACGGCGGCGTGCTGTTCTTTCAATTGCTCCAGGGTGACGTCGGTGCCAAAGGCGCTGTTGAGATGTACTTCGATGCCGGGGCAGTGTTTGAGGATGCGCTGGATGTCTTCTTCGATGATGTGCGGCGGCAGGCGAAAGGCGGGTATGCCCCACACCATCATGCCGCCGAGCCGGTCCGACATTTCGTAGACGTGCACGGGATATCCCGCTTCGGCCAAATCCTGGGCCGCGGTCATGCCGGCGGGCCCGCCGCCGACAATGGCGATGCTTTTGTCTTTGCTCACCGGCACGGGCGGCAGGTGGAAGTCGGGCCCCAATTTGTCCATGATAAAACGCTTGAGGTTGCGGATGGCGATGGGCCCGTCGCTTTCGGCGCGGCGGCAGGCCGGCTCGCAGGGCGCGTCGCAGACGCGACCGCAGATGGAGCTGAAGGGGTTGGTGGCGGAGATGGCTTCGAGGGCGCCTGCGAAGTTTTCTTCCCAGATATAGCCTATGTAGGAGGGTGCGTCGGTGCCGATGGGGCAGGCGACCTGGCAGGGGGCGGGGACGTAGTGGACGTCGCTGGTGTCGTCGATGAGTTCTAGGGGGATGAAGGTTTTTATGTTGGTCATTTTGGTTTTCGTTTTGTTCTTTTTTGCTGGCGTTTACTTGGGACGCGGTATGGGGGGACTCCTCTCGCTTATGACGCTCAATTCTTAGAATTGGCGGCCTTCGGCTCTCGCCGGGCATCCTGCCCGGCTCCGAGGCATTACCCTCTCTGCCGCGTCCTGCGGCAGAGAGGGTAATGAATCCGCTCTGAGGACTCCCCCCATACCGCTAGCCAACGTTATCTTGAAGTTAAAAATTACTACGTCAGCGCAGTATATTTATCCATACGATCGTTGGGAAGGGGAGGGGGGCTGTTCCGGAGCCGGAGCAGTACTGTCTGAGGCCGCCCTTTCGCCTTCGCGTTGGTATTGCAGCAGGGGTGTGAGATTTCAGTATAACGCAACCCTGACCGAAAGGGCCGTCACCAGACCGCTGCAGCCGATAGAACGTTTCCTCCAGGTTAACGATCGATGAGCGCTTTCCCGTCTATAGACCGCCGCAGGCCCCCAGCGGCCGAGTTTACTGCTCCGGCGCAGGAGCAGCCCCCCTCCCCTTCCCCCACGCTCCA
>CAXGRO010000104.1:0-12619 GCA_964012055.1 uncultured bacterium | reverse complement strand
GTGTACGCCGAAACATTGACGCGCGACGGGCTATGGGAGGCTTTTAAAGCGCGTCGCTGTTACGCCACCAGCGGCGAGCGCATGCGGCTGTGGGTAGAAGTGAGCGGCTACGGCATGGGAGAGGAGGTGGTGGTGTGGGGAAGTCCAGAGATTACCTTGGAAGTAGAAGGTACGGCGCCCCTCGAACGCGTCGATTTGCTGCGCGGGACCGAAGTGATACATCGCTGGCAGATCGCGTCGCAGAGTCCAGATAGAATGCGGGTTTTGTGGGGCGGCACCGAGGGCAAGGGCACGGCGCACGTGCAGCGCGTCGTTTGGGACGGCAGCCTGGAAGTAGTGGACGGCAAGGTCCAGGCAATTGAGCCAATAGGTTTGCAGAGTCCCTGCGATGCGGTGGAGATCAACGCGGATGGGCGCGTGGTGTGGTGTGCGGCGACGGCGGGCAACGATATGGGGTTTTCTTGCCAGATCGTCGGCGATGCGCAGACGCGGGGGATTTTTTCGTCCGGCCCCTGCACCTTTGATTTTGAATTGGGAGCGGTGGTGGCGAAACCTTTGACTGTGGATGCCGGCGGCGTAGGGCGGCGGGTACAGGTGGAGCGAGCTCCTGGTAAAGATGGGCCGCGGCAGGCTCAACTCACTTATGTAGACGAAGAAGATTTAGAAGGGGCCTGCGCCTATTGGGTCCGGGTCGTGCAAGTCGACCAGGCCCGGGCGTGGAGCAGCCCCGTGTACACAACGCGCAAAAGAGGAGAATAGAATCGGCATGGCAGCAAAATACAAAGCGGTAGTCATAGGCACCGGCCGCATGGGCGGTTTGATTGAAGACGAGTTGTCGGTGAATCAATTTTCCAGTCCCTACGGCCACTTTAGCGCTCACCAGGCCATAGAAGAAATTGAAGTGGTGGCCGTTGCCAACCGCGGCGAGGAGCGCCTGCAGCGCTTTGCCAAACGCTTCAATTTTTCCAACACCTATCTCGACTACCGCGAGATGATCCAAAAGGAAAAACCCGACATCGTCAGCATCACCACGCCGTCGTGGGCGCGCGCCGAACCCATTATCTATGCCGCCGAAAACGGCGTGCGGGGCATTTATTCCGAAAAAGGCTTGTGCGCCTCGCTGGAAGAGGCCGACCGCATAACCGCCGCAGTAAAAGCCAACGACGTGGCGTTTAATTGGGGGGCCATGCGGCGCCACCACGATGGCTTTAAACGTATGCGCGACGTTATTGCCGAGGGCCAAATTGGCGAACCGCGCCACGCCTTTATGCACTCGTATACCGACGTCATCAAACACCACCCGCACACTCTGGACCTGGTGGCCATGCTTTTGGGCGACCCCGCCCCGGTCTGGGTGGAGGGGCGCCTGATGGCGGCCGACGACCCCCGCATTGGCGACGCCGCGCAGCAGCGGCCGCGCGCCTACGTGCTCTACAACGCCGAGAAACACGCCTTTGTGCCGCCCGACGGCGAGGAGATTGCCGATCCCATGGTGGATTTTTTCCGCGTCGGCTACGCCAACCACGCCGAGGGGCTATTTATTCCCACCACCGGCACATTTGACGTGGAAGTATACGGCACCGAGGGCAGGGCTTATGGCTGGGACAACGGCGAGCTCATTTGCGTGCGCCGGGGCATGCGCGGCGATATAGAGGAGACCATTATCCGGCCCAGCGGCGACAGTCCTACCGTGAGCACCATTCGCAATATCATTAACCAGCTGGAAACAGGGGAGCGCACCGCCGGCAATATCGACATTACCATGCAGTCGGTAGAAGTGCAATTCGGCCTGGTGCACTCGCATTTACAGGGCGGCGCCCGGGTCGAATTGCCGGTGGCGGACCGCAGCTTGTACATACCGGGAGGTTGAGCGATTTATGGCTACTCATGCATTGCGTTTGATTGAAGACCGCTTGGGTGAAAACGAGAGCACTGCCGAACTGCCGGGCACGTATCGCACCGTCTACGTGGTGGAGGGCCGCGCAACCGTTAAAGCACACGGCTCACTGCGCTGGCAACAACCCAATAGCGCCTGGTTTGGCATGGGCGCCTGTAGTTTTAGCGCCGGCGCCGAGGGGGCGCGTTTGTGGCGCTGGGAATTGTTGAAATTGCCGCTGCAAGACGACGGGCTCATCGCCGATGTGTCTAGCCTTAAGGACTGTCAAGAGATCGATCTCGACCCCAGTGGCGAATACTTGATGCGCTGCGATCGGGTCGATTTTCCCCTGGGCGGCATTGCCTACACCCACATTCATCCGGGCCCCGGCATTCGCTGTTTATTAGACGGCGAACTAGTCATAGAGGTAGAAGGCAAAAGTTTTACCGTGGGGCCCGGCGGCTCGTGGTTTGAGCGGGGGCCAGACCCCATCATGGCCACGGCGTCCACTACTCAATTGACGGGATTTGCGCGCGGCATGATTTTGCCCCGCTCTTTAATGGGCGTCAGTTCTATTCAATACGTGAAGGAAGAGGACAAAGAAAAACCCAAACCGCAAAAATACACCCGATTTGTCGACGAATTTATAGAGATCAATTGATGTTTTGGGCCTATTTTAAAAAAGCTATATATCATTTAACAATACTATGGACACTTTTTGTAAGTCATTGATAAATAGCGACTTAGGTGAATAGATATTGAAATTTGTAACTTGTTGATAAATAATCACTTACGAATTTCAACCTTACAAAAATTCGCTCAAAATCGAAAAAGTGTCCACAGTATTGATTTAAGCATAAAATTAATAAAGCAATCGGAGTAAAAAATGGCTGAGGTGCGTGCGGCAGTTGTAGGTTGTGGGGGACGGGGTAGGGGACATATAGCAGTTTTACAGGGGTTTGCGGATGTGGAAGTGGTGGCCCTCTGCGACCCGGTGGCCGAGGGCCGGGACAAAGCCGGCGAGGAATTTGGCATAGACCGGCGCTACGCCGACATAGAGGAGATGCTCGATGCAGAGGAATTGGATGCTGCGGTAGTGGCGACGCCGGCGCACCTCAATGCTGCGGCGGCTTTGCCGTTTTTGCAGCGGGGAATAGACATGCTGCTGGAAAAACCGCCGGGCATGGAGATGTCCGAGACGCTGGCCCTGCGCGAGGCAGCGCAGCAAAGCGGTGCCAAGGGCATGGTGGGGTGGGATAGACGTTTTCACCCGATCATCACGCAGGCGCGGCGGCAAGTTACAGAGCGCGGCCCCATCGTGCAATTGCTGGGCGAGTTTCACAAGAGCATGAAGCGTTTTGAGCAAATGGGCAGGTTTCCCCAGCAAGTCATGGACAATATGCTGCTGGAATCGCCCATCCACTCCATCGACGTAGTGCGCGCCATGGCCGGCGCCGAAGTGGCCGAAGTGCACAGCGTGGTGCGGTGTGCCGATTCGGACTACAAAGATGTGCACGCGGCGCTGGTCTCGTTTGAAAACGGCTGCGTCGCCCAATTGTGCGCCAATTACACCACCGATGCGCGCCTGGAGCGCTACGAAATTCACGGCTGCGGTATTTCGGCCTACTTGGAAGGGGTGCGCGGTGGCGTGTTGGTGTGCGACGGCGAGCAACACCCCCTCGAACCGGCTGAAGAGACCAGCACCGATGTGCAAAACCGCTATTTCATCGACTGCGTTAAAGAAGATCGACCCATTGAATTGCCGGCGGCCAATTTGGACGAGGCCGTGAAAACCATGGAATTGGCCCACGCCATTCTAGGCGGTTTGCGCGAGTGATTCGAGGGGATGCTCTTCGGGGCTAAGGGAGGGGCGAAGAAAATAGATATATCTACTTGCAAAAAATGAGCTTATTGAGTGAGCTTAAGACCGCCCGTTATTTCTATCTGGATCCCCTCCAGAGCGGTCTCCCCTGCTTTTTGCAGGAAAACCACAAATGTCTCTATCCGCTTATCTCCAGCATCTGCCCAGGGAAGCAGTCGAGGAGTATAATGGGGAACAGACCAAGTCGTTTTTGGTGGGTTTTGTTATTGGCGAAACCTTCCTATTGGCTTTGTTCGGCGTGCTAGTTTTATAAGGTCCAACTTCTGGGCGGATTTGCGCATTAACCCCCTTTGCCCATAAGGGCAAAAAAGGGCAGGCCTCTACAGGTCTGCCCTTTTCTTTTCCTTTTTCAGGCTAATATTGCTAGCTCACGCCTCGGCCGCTGCGTCTTCTTGGCGGGCGAGGCGGGCGCCCTCTTCTTCATCCACCCATAGCAATACCAGGCCGCCGACGGCAAAGAAGGCAATGAGCGATAGAATGCTGATGCGGCCACCGCCGGTGTAGTCATTGACCAGGCCAAAGAGCAGGGGGCCAAAGATGCCGGCGAATTTGGAGCTGGTACTGAAAAAGCCAAAAAATTCGGTGGCCTGTTTTTGGGGCACCATGGAGGCAAAGAGCGAGCGGCTCAAACCCTGGGTGCCGCCCTGTATGACGCCGATGAGCCCGGCCAAAATAAAGAAGTGGAGGGTGTTGGTCATAAAATAAGCGCCCGTCGAGGTGACGATGTAGACCGCCAATCCCAGCAGAATGGCTTTTTTGGCGCCGGTGTAGCGCGCCAGCCAACCAAAGGCAAAGGTGCAGGGGATGCCGACAAATTGCGACAGGACCAGGGCGGCTATCATGTGGTCGATTTGCAGACCAATCTGGTCGCCGTAGGCGGTGGACATTTTGATGATGGTGCCAATGCCGTCGTTGTAAATCCAAAAGGCGAAAAGGAAAACGAGCAACTGGCGGTAGCGCGGCAGCTGGCGGGCGGTGTGGTAGAGGCGGCGGAAGCCGGCGCCTATGGGGTGGTCGCCGCTGTGTTGGGGGCGGGCGGCGGGCGGTGAGGGTACGCGACGGAAAAGGGGGATGGCGAATACAGCCCACCAGACGGCGACGCTGAAAAAGCTGGCGCGCAGGGCAAAACCCACGCCGGGCATGTAAAACACATCCGGGTACATGATCCAGAGCATATTGATGACCAGGAGAATGCCGCCGCCCACGTAGCCCATGGCGTAGCCGCGGGTGGAAACCTGGTTTATATCTTTTTGGCGGGCGATGTGGGGCAGCAGGGATTCGTAAAAGATATTGCCGCCGGCAAAACCGATATTGCCCAGAGTAAAGAGGATGGAGCCCCAGATATAGGTGTCGTCGCCCAGAAAAACGAAGAGGGCGGTGGCCGTTATGCCCAGAGCGGCAAAGAAGCCGATGTAATACTTCTTGCCGCCGGTGTAGTCGGCTATGGCACCCAGTATGGGGCCCAGCAGGGCGACGAGGAAGAGGGCAAAGGAGGTGGTGTAGGCCCAGTAGGAGGTAGCGGCGGCTTCGCCCAGATCGGCGCCGGTGACCAGGGAGCGGTAGAAGGGGGGGAAGACGGCGGCCATGACCGTGGTGGCAAAGGCCGAGTTGCCCCAGTCGTACATAGCCCAGGCGTTAATGGTTTGGCGATAGGTTTTTTCGTCCGCCTGGGCGGGGGATACGTCCATGGGCTGTCTTCCGCGTAGCTGCTTTAAGGTGAACCTAAGTTAGAGACAAAATCTATATAAGGAAAGCCGGAGAAGACCTATAGGGCCAATGCCTACCGCTGGGCCAGATAGCGCTCTTTAACTTCGTCTAAATCACAGATGAGTTGATCGCGCTCAATGGCTAGACGGCTGAGGTAGTGATGGCGTTGGCGCGGCGTGAAAACGCTGCGCCATAGCGGCCATTTGGCGAGAATGTGCTCACTGTAAAAAAGGCAGAAGAGAGCGCTCAGGGGGAGCGTGGCGCCGTAGAGCAGGGCTTCGGCCGGGCCGCAGGCCAGATAGGCGGCGCTGATGCGTATCGCGTAATAAAGGGGGAAGGCGGCGGCGCCGATGGCGAGTTTGACGGTGCCTATCATCTCTGGGCTCTGCTCGTAGGGGCGCACAAAAAAGCGCGGGATAAAGTAGGGCAGGGCGTTGTTGAGGAAACCGTAGAGGGCCAGCGGGGCACAGAGGAAGGTCAATAAGGCGTGTTTAAAACTTCCGGATCTGTCGTTTGCCAGGACTTGAGGAGCTAAGTTGAGGCGTTGCAATTTGCGGCGATAGCGGCGCAGGCGGGCGGCAAAGTTGTGCACGAGCTGGGGGTCGTGGTCGGTGTAGTGGTGGACGGCCTGGATGATTTCTTGGCCGGCGCGCAAGGAGCGACTGCTGTCGGGTGCATCTGCAAGGGCGTTGAAAACCTGGCCGCCGTACACGCAAGAGAGGTCGCCGATTAGGGTTTCGAGGTTGGCGTCTTGTACGTGCCAGGTGAGGTCAACCAGGCGCTGGTGGATGACCTCGGTGAGTTCGGAGGCGGCGGCGGCGCGGTTGCGGCGATAGGCGGTCAAAAAGGGGCGCACTTCGATGGGGGTGCCAAAATGAATGGCCACGTCGCTGCGAAAGTGCTCGGGGTCGGCATAGGCCAGCCCTACCGGCACAATGCAGACGTCGGCGGCGGATTCGTCGAGGGCGCGCAGAGCAATGCGGGCGGCGCCGGGTTTAAGCGGGCGCACCCGGCGCGGCGCCTGGCTTGAGCCTTCGGGAAAGAGGGCCAGACTATGGCCGCTTTTGAGCACCTGGCCGGCGGCGCGCAACATGTCTTGGTTGCGCCCCAGGCGAGTGTCTTCGTCCTGGGAGCGGGCCAGGGGGATCATGCCTAAATGTTTGAGAAAAAAAGCGTACATGCGCCGTTTGCTCAGCGTGCTCTTGCCTAGGAAGCGGGGTACCGCGCCCGGCACAGAGGCGCCTAGTAGCAGTACGTCGAGCATTACGTTGGGGTGGTTGGCGACAAACATGATGGGGCGTTGCTGGGGGACCAGGTGGCGGCCCCGAATGTCTATTTTGCGGAAGAAAATCCACAGGGCCAGGCGAACGATGGGGGAAAGCAGGGCGACGAGCATGGGATAGATCCTTTCGTATGTTAAGCCAAATGTGTTCTAATGGCTGTTTACGCAAAACTCGTGCCAGTGGTGGGGTTGTTTTTGTATTTTTATATTTTACAGCTATTTAAAAAGGACCATCAGGTTTTTCTGGAGGTCGTTTTTTTACTGGGATATTTGCGTGAAATTGCGTAGTTCTACACGAAATAGCTTAGCTTTGCGTTTGAGTTAGTTCTTGGGCGGGGTTTCAGGGGCTTTTTCGTCCAGCAATTTTCTAATTTCCACTTCCAGTTCCAGCATATTGTTGGGGGTATATCCCATGTGTTTATAGCGAATGGCTCCTTGTCGATCGACCAGGTAAACGATGGGCACGCCGTAAACGCTGTAGCTGGATTCCACTGTGCCGTCGGAGTAGATCACGGGGAAGGTGTACTTGTGTTCTTCGATAAAGGGAGGGATGGCCTTTTGCGCTTTATCGGTGCTGACGGCCAGGACGACAAGTCCTTTTTCTTTGTATTTGTCGTAAAATTTTTGCAGGTGGGGCATTTCCAGTTTACACGGGCCGCACCAGGTGGCCCAAAAATTGAGCAGCACGACCTGGCCTTGCTGTTGTTTGAGACTCACGGTCTCGTCCTTGAGATTTTTTAAGGCAAATTCTGGCGCCGGTTGATCCATCAAACTGCTGGCATTGGCCGCCGCGGCGCCTATGTCAAACCCCTCTCCCAGATCGAGGCCGGTTTTGAGTGTGAGGCTAACGGTCGCCAGGGCCACTAATAAACACAACCCCAGGCCGGCGTTGTGGTGCATTTGCGATATTGTCATAGGTTTATCTCCCACAAAAAGGGATTTTATATAAGTTGCAAAACTTGGGTGCCCAACGTGATAAGGCCGGCGAGCAGCAAGGCACTCACCGCCCAGTAGCAGACGATAATAAGCGCTGCTTTGTTCATAGAGACGGAAAAGACGCGTTCCACCGCCAGTGTCGTCAAAGTCAGCGACCACAGATAAAATAACTCCACGTGATTGAGCAGTGAGCCCATAAGCGGTCCGCTCTCCGCCCAGGTTGGCAGGAGATGCCCCAAACTGAAAGGGGATGAGGCAATGGGACTACTTCCCAGTTCCCCTCCGGTAAATGCGGTGGCGGCGGCAAGGGTCAGTCCTCCCAGCAGGGCCTCGGGCATAAACGCGTACCCTACGGCACACAGCGCCAGTGAAAAGTTTGCGCGCGCCCCAAAGACAAGAGCAATGAGCCAGATCAAAAAGGCGCGTATGGCCCAGCTAAATGAAACAAAGAGCATCGTGACAAAAGCCGCCAAAATAAAAACCATTAACTGCATAAATGCGCCCATTGGTCCCACGCTATACCCCAAAATCCCCATCAGCATCAGGAGGCCGTAAATGGCATAGAGTGAAAATCCCCACACCCAGTCGGGCCGGGCAATCAACGTTTCCATCGTCAAAGCGGGCGAGAGCAACAGCCCCCCCAATTCAGTGCGGCGTTGATACAGGGGGAACAGGCAAGCTAAGATCGCGGCGCCCAGAACGGCCAAAACCAGAAGATAAACCAGATTGTCCATAAAATGTCTTAGTGCTCGTTAATTGTGCTAGGCCAATCGCCCTCGCATATAAAACGCAAATGAGCACGTCGTAATATAACGGTCCGGCACTCTCCCTTACAAACGAGTTGCGGGCTAAGGCGCAAATTCGATCCACCCCACTTCGTCCACATCGTAACTGTGATATCGCGTAGGGCGCCACATCACCCCAAGCCGCCCGCCTATGCGCCTGACCGTCATATTAAAGCGAAGCCGATCTCCAGGTGCAACGGACAGATTCTCCAGCGGAATGCGCGATTCGGCAGTCCAATTGTCCGCCGTTACTGCCGCGCCATAGTCGACGTCGCGGCCCAGCTTTTCCAGCAGGCGGGCGCTGGCGCCGGCCTCGTTGGAAACTTCCAGGGTGCCTTCGGTATATGCGCGCACCACCCCAATGTCGGCGTCGCCGGCATCGGGGTGGCGAAAGGCGAGTTCGGCGGCGTCGCTGTTGCCCCATTGGGTGCCCAGCGAGCGCGTATCGGGCAAGGGGGTCTGCAGCGCCACCCGCAGGTTGCGACCGTCGTGGCTCAGCCAGGCTTTGGCCGGCTGCGCAATTAGGTCGCCGTTGACGTTGGCGCTGAGCAGTATGGCCTTATCGTCGGATAAGCCGTCCCATTCCGCCGGGGTTAGATGGCCGTCGATGGCCACGGCGGCGGACGAGCGGGGGACGAGGTAGGTTGGGTTGGGCGGTAGATTGGCCTGGGGAGGCAGCTGGGGGAATTCGACGATGTGCACGGCGTGTTGCACCGGCCAGGAGGCGCGGCGCGCGTCTTCGTACAGGCCCATTTGGCTCAGGGGCAGCGTTTGAAAGTTAATGCGCTCGACGGCCTGGGGGTCTTTGAATTTGAGGTGTGCGATTTTGCCGCTGTCGTCTTCTATGAGCCGGACCCAGTCGGGGGCGTGGTCAAAAACCAGATTGTCCTCAATGGTCTGGTATTTTTTAATGCGCCCCTGGATGTCTTCCCATATGCCGCCGGCGCTGATGTTGCGGCGAAAGACGTTGCGCTTGGGCACGCCGGGGTCGTCGGCCAAAATGTCGCCCAGGTTGGGGTAGCGCTGGCGCCACAGAGCGCTCTGGTAGGGCATGGCGCGCAGGCGCGTTTGCAGGGTTTGGCTGTTGGAATGGGTGGCCTCTTTCTGCCAGCCCATGCCGCGGGCGTCCAGGTGGGCGGTAGTGCGGCAGTGGGTGCCGCCCTGCAGGGCGATGGCGGTGGCGCGACAGGACTCAAAGGTGAGGCCGCGGAATTCTACGTGGGAGAGGTTTTCGGTGCGGACGATGCCGGGGGCCATGGACAGCACGGCAGTGCCCCTGCGGCGGGGGGCCAAAAGTAGAGCAGGCCGCGGTCGCGGTCCAGGTAGTACTCGCCCGGGGTGTCGAGTTCGCTGAGCAGGTTGAAGGCGTACCAACGGCTGCGGCCAGGGTCGATGCCGTAGCTGGGCGTTATCTCGGGGGAGCGCAGCAGTGTTTGAGTTTGGGGGGCGATGCTGCGATGGGTTCGTAGAGCTCGGCCCAGTCATAGGTCCAATAGGCAAAAATCCACGGATCACTTTCGCCGACCCAGCGGGATAAGCGGTCGCTGTCGACTTTGATCTTTTGCGGGGTTTGCAGTTCAAAAATGCCGCGAAAGCCTTGGTTGGGCCAGCGCGCCAGGGTCATGGGTTGGTCGTTGAAGAAGAGTTCGGCTCAATGGTTCGGTCGCTGGAGTAAGAGCCGGCACCGCGCACCGAGAGCTGCCCGTAATCGTCAATGCCCTGGGCGCGCAGGTCGGCGATGAGGACATGGGGGCGGGCGGCGGGGGGCAGGCGCTGGACCACAGCTGAATCGGAGACAGCTTGCCAGGCGGATACGGTTTGGCCGCTGCTATAGCGCACTTCGGCGCCGGGGGCGGCGCGGTAGACTATGGGGGCGTTGGCGGTGCTGGAGTCAGCTGTTTTAAAGTGGACGGGGGCGTCAAAAAGATAGGTGCCGGCGGCAAAGTGGACTTCTATGGGTTGGTTGCCGTCCTTTAGCTGGAGGACGCGGAGGCGGGCGCATTCCAGAGTGGCCAGGGGGTGGGCGGCGGTGCCGGGGTGGTCATCGTTTCCGTGGGGGGCGACGTGCAGGGTGAGGGCGGCGGCGGACGAGGTGAATGCTGCCAGCAAAGCGACGAGCCAACATTTCATCGCGGGGTTCCCTCCTTTAAATAAAGACGATTTTAGAACAATTGTCTGAAAGTGATGTAGATGCCGGTGCGGCCGCCCGATTTGCCGTAGTCGGCGCGCATGATGGTGCCGTGCCAGTGGAAGCGCAGGCCGGCTCCGGCGCCGCGGCGCCAGTCATCTAGGGAGGGGCCGTCGCTGCGGGCGTAGATTTGGCCGACGTCGGCAAAGAGCAGGCCGCCCAGAAAAATGTGCTGGCGACGCGACAGTTGGACACCTTGCCAGCGCAACTCGCCGTTGAGCAAAAAGCGACCCTGGCCGCGCACGCGGGCGGCGGGCAGGCCGCGCACAGTGCTGCTGCCGCCTAATTCCAGCAACTCAAAAAAGGGGATGTCGCCCAGGGTCAAGTCGGCGCTGGCGCGGTGGGCCAGTACCAGGTTGCTGGCGAGGGGGTGGAAGTGGCGATGCTGGTAGCCCAGGCGCAGGCCGTTGAAGTCGCCGCCGGCGCCGATGCCGTATTCGAGCAGGGCCTCTTCCAGTAGGCCCCGGGTGCTGTTGGTGTAGTCGTCGCGGGTGTCGTAGCGCAGGGCGGTGCGCACCTGTAAGAGGGTGCCGCCGTCGGTGCCCAGCGGGTTTAGATTGCGCAGGATGCTGTTGTCGCGGGCGTTGGGTTTGATGTCGTGGTGGGCGAGTTGCAGTTCGCCGCGCAGGCCCCACGGTTTTTGCAGGTCGCGGATGGCCATCAGGCGCAAGGTGGGTTGGGCCTGGCGGAAGGTTTGCTGGTCTTCGGCGTAGGTGTCGATGAGTTCGTCGGGCAAATTGCCAAAGTAGTTGGCCGATTCTTCCTTTTCGTAGGCCAGTTCTGCTTCGATGCGGTATTTGGGGAGCAGGTGGGGGGCGTCTACTTGCAGGCGGTGGACCCACTTGCCCTTGGTGGTGAAGAAGGCCTGGACGCTGTAGGTGTGGCGGTAGGGCACGCTGTGGCCGTCGTAGTCAAAGATGTTGGTGCGGGCACCGTAGCCGGCGCCGTCGTCGGAGCTGAAATTGACAATGGGGATGACGGTGATTTTGTGGCCCGTCGATTCGTAGGGACGGTTTTGGGCAGAGAGGGGGCTGGAAAACGCGCTTAAAAGTGCGATGGTAAGGCTGCCTTTGACCCATTGAGAAGAGTGCATGGCAGGCAAGATAAAGCGGCCGGGCGAAAAATACAAGAAGGTGTGAGGGTGGGGGCGATTGACCGGAGGGGAATGGCT
Source organism: uncultured bacterium (assembly GCA_964012055.1). Lineage (GTDB taxonomy): Bacteria > Latescibacterota > UBA2968 > UBA8231 > UBA8231 > CAXGRO01. The sequence continues at coordinate 792 of CAXGRO010000104.1, read as the reverse complement.
CGATAGATTCCCATTTTATGTTCTCTGTAATATTGTGAAATAAGCGCGTGTCTTTACCATGTCAAAGGCGACTCTTCCTCCATTTAGCTGCACGCACACACCGGAATTTCCCGAGTTGCTGGCCGAGTTGCAGTGCTCGCTGCTGGTCAGTACTTACCAGGCGGGTAAGGTCATTCTCATCGGCTCGGACGGGGAGCAGTTGAGTCAGTTGCCGCGCACCTTTGACACGCCCATGGGCACGGCCTACGACGGCCGGCGGTTGGCGGTGGCAACGCGGCACGAGGTGGTGCAATTGGTCAACGAGCCGCGGCTGGCGGCGGGCCATAAAAACAGCCTGCTTCTGGTGCAGCCGCTGGGGGACCGTCTGCTCATCGCCGAGCATTTGCGCGGCAAGCAGGAAGCCAGAGGCGAAGGGGGCGGCGAATTGCTCAGCTTGCGTTTTGAGGTTTTGAGCCGTTTGCACGAAGTGGAGTTGCGCGTTGAGGAGGGGTTGTTCAGTCGCGGTAGGGGGCGTACGTTAGGGCTGGGGCAATTGGGCGAGGCGCGTGTTATGCCGCAGACCTATGCGTTGTTCCACAATTATCCAAACCCTTTTAATCCCACTACGACTCTGTCTTTTGCGATTCCGCCGTTGGCCGGACAAGGCTTGCGCTCGGGGGGAGACTTGGTCATATATAATGTGTTGGGATAGGTGATACGGCGCTGGGACCTGAGCCGTCTGGAGCCGGGTTTTCTCACGTTATGGTGTGGGACGGCCGCGATACGGCGGGCAGGGCCGCGGCCAGCGGCGTG
>CAXGRO010000103.1:0-12653 GCA_964012055.1 uncultured bacterium | reverse complement strand
GACAGGTATTACAGCCGCACGGTGCAGTGGTCGGTGACCAATCCGCTGTCCTCGGCGGCGGTGGGGGTGGCCCTAATGTTGATCACTGTTGGCTGGATGGCGGGTGGCCACATAAAATTTGTCATGTTCCCGCAAATCGAGTCCGATTGGCTAGTGGCCTCGGTGGCCATGCCCGAGGGCACTACGGCGGGCCAGACCCAGGAGGTGATCGAGCGCATCGAGCGGGCGGCGCTGGCGGTGCGCGACGAAATAGACCGCGACCGCGGCCCCGGGCATCCCTCCATTTACTCCAACGTTTTTAGCATTATCGGCGACCAGCCCATGGGGCGGCGCTCGGCCATGAACGCGTCGGGGGCCGGCTTTAACCGCGGCCATCTGGGCGAGGTGACGGTGGAGTTGCTGCCCTCGGAGGAGCGCAGTATTTCCAGCGCCCAGATAGAAGCGCGGGTGCGCCGGCACCTGGGCGAAGTGCCCGGCACCGAGTCGCTGACCCTAACTTCCACGCTATTTTCTTTTGGCAAGGCCATTGAGGTGCAACTGGCGCACGAAGATTTTTCCACCCTCTTGCAGGCGGTGGAGCGCTTTAAGGCCGAAATTGCCAACTACCCCGGCACCGGCGACATCCAGGACAGCTTTCAGGCCGGCAAGCTCGAGATGAAGCTAGCGCTCAAGCCGCAGGCCCGCACCCTGGGTCTGACGCTGGCCGATTTGGGGCGCCAGGTGCGCCAGGGTTTTTACGGCGGCCAGGCCTTGCGCCTACAGCGGGGCTCCGACGACGTGCGCGTGATGGTGCGCTACCCCGAGGGCGAGCGCCGCTCGCTCAGCGACATCGAAAACATGCGCGTTCGCACGCCCGGCGGCACCGAGGTTCCTTTCTCGCAGGTCGCCGAGGTGGAACTGGGCCGCGGCTACGCGTCTATCCAGCGCAGCGACGGCCGGCGCATTGTCACGGTGTCGGCCACGGTGGACCAGAAGGCGGTTAATGCCGAGGAGATCAACCGCGCCCTGGCCGACAATTTTCTGCCGCAGCTGGGGCGCGACTATCCGGGTTTGCGCTTCAGCTTTGAAGGCGAGCAGCGCGAGCAGGCCGAGTCGATGGCCACCATGGGCCGCGGTTTTATCATCGCCCTCTTCGCCATTTTTGCGCTGCTGGCCGTCCCCTTTCGCTCCTACAGCCAGCCGCTGGTGGTGATGAGTGCCATTCCCTTTGGCATCATCGGCGCGGTGTGGGGCCACGTCCTCATGGGATTGGACCTGACCATGCTGAGCATGTTTGGCATGGTGGCCCTGTCGGGCGTGGTGGTCAACGATTCCCTCGTCCTCATCACCTTCTACAACCAGCTGGTGCGCGACGGCATGGAGCGCAACCAGGCGCTGGTGGAAGCCGGCAAACAGCGCTTCAGGCCCATTCTACTGACCTCGCTGACCACCTTTTTCGGCCTGCTGCCGATGATTTTAGAAAAGAGCGTACAGGCGCAATTTCTCATCCCCATGGCCGTGAGCCTGGGTTTTGGCATTCTCTTCGCCACCGGCATCATTCTCGTCGGCGTTCCCACGTCCATGAAGATGCTCATCTCGGTACAGGATTTTTTCGGCAGGTTGTTGCAAGGCAAAGAGGAGCCCGCCGTGGTGGTGGAAACGGGCGGTTAGCTGGCGAGCGGACGCTGTGTACAGTACTTAGTTGCTCGATTGTACTCGTAGTACTACGATATCACGGAGGTAGGAGTGGGGGCGGTCCCTCATTATACGTCGCGCACATTATAGCGGGTTCTAAACTGTAGCGCTTTCAAGCAATCCTCACCCCCGCTATCTCATCCTGTAAGTCGTGCGCCGTCTGCGTCAACTGCTCGAGAGCAGAGTTGGTTTCGCGCACCGAATCGGCCGTCTGCTGGGTGACCTCGTTCAACTGATCCATCGAATTGCTGATCTGCTGGGCGCCCTGGGCCTGGTCGCGCATGCCCTCGGTCACCTGCTCAAAGCGCGGCGTGAGGGATTGGATCTGCTCGATGATAAGGGCCAGTTGGGCGCCCACCCGGCGCACCTCCTCAACGCTGTTGCGCACTTTCTCGGCAAAATCTTCCATGCCTATCACGCCGGCCGTAACCGCCGACTGCATCCCCTTCACCGTCTGGTCGGCCAGGCGGCGTATTTCGCGGGCGACCACGGCAAAACCCTTGCCGTATTCGTTGGCTTTTTCCGCTTCGATGGCGGCGTTGAGCGACAGCAGGTTGGTTTGGTCGGCCACTTTGGTGATGGTGGTGACCACCGAGGTGATGTTGTTGGTCTTATCGTTGATCGTGTTCAGTTTGTCGGCAATGATCTGGGTAGCGTCTTCCATGCTTTTTGATGGTGGATTCCATGCCGCTAAGGCCCTGGTAAGCGCTGTCGGCTGACAAGCCCATCTCTTGCGCTTTAGCCGCCACTTCTTCCAGGGGTTGATCTATAGTTTGAGACGTGGCCGAGATCTCTTTGGAGGTGACGGCCACGTCGCTGGCAGAGGACGCTTGTTCGTGGGTACTGGCTTCCATTTGTTTGCTGGAGGCCATGATTTGCGTTACCGATGAGGTGATTTGTATGCCCGATTGCTGCGTTTGGCCAATCAGCGAATTGAAGTCCTTGCCCATTTTGAGAATATAGAGTATAAAGCCAATGCCCACGGCCACCAGGAGGGCGTTTATGAGCAGCGAAACGGCGACGATCCAATTGATTTCTTTGTACCGCTCGGTCGTGTTCAGGCCGATGATGGCCGTGCCCAAGACCTCCTCGTCGAACATGATATAGTCTTTTAGAATGAGGTAGTTTTCTATTTGGGTGAGTTCGCCCTGTTGCAGATTTACCAGCGTCGCGTCGTCTATTTGGGATTCGGTGAAGGCGCCGCGGCGCAGCAATTCTTCGCCTTCCTGGTCGAGGACTAGGAGAAATGCCAGGTTCTCGTCTTTTGCCACGCGGTCCACTGTTGCCGAGGCGCCGTCGAGGTAGTGCGCCATGATCGACACGCTCGTTCCAAGGCTGAGCACTTCTATATTATTTTCCAGCTGGGCGCGAAAATTCTCATTGATCAACTCGGATTGCTGGGTGGGAAAGTAGATGGCGTTGAAAATGGCCACGCCAATCATAAAAATTGCCAGGGGGACGACCAGCTTCAAACGAATGGTATAGTGCTTTGCCATATGGCATCCTTTTACAATGCGATTGCGACGAGAGGCCGTATTGTATTTAGACTTTGGCCAATAACGGGCCATATTATATAATTAGTGGGTGGCTTCACTCAAGTGTTAAATTGCGCGAAGCCGTCCTTTTTAAAAAGCGAAAGAAGCCGAGACCATGCTCATTATCGATTGCCACGCGCACATCACGTCGCCCGACGAACGGCGCTATCCGCTCAAAGAAAACCCGTTGATTGTCCCCGACGGCAAGGGGTCGCTAGAAGATTTGCGCGCGGTGAGCCGGGCCAACGGGGTGGCGGCGGTGCGCGCCGTGCACACGGTGTCGTCGTACGACTACGACAACCGCTACCTCTACGACGAGGCTGCGAAAAATCCAAACTGGGTTTGTGGCGTTTGCACCCTTGAGCCGGACGATGGGCGCAGCCCGGCTTTGTTGGAGACGTTTGTAAAGGAGTACGGGGTCAAAACTCTGCGCAGCACGCCGGGGGGTGGGCGCACCACCTTTGACCACGACGGCGTGCGGGCGCTGTGGCACACCTGCGCTGAGGTGGGCGCGACGGTGGATATCTTCTTGATGCAGCCGGACCACGTCGAAGGCGCCGAAAAATTGCTGCGCGAATTCTCCGACCTGACCGTTGGATTTTGCCACTGTATGGACTTAAAACCGGGGCCGCTCTACGAGCGCGTCTTGGGCGAGGTTTTGCGGCTGTCGAAGTACGAAAATCTCTACGCCAAGGTCGATTTTATCAGCACGGGTTCGGAGGTGGGATTTCCCGGCGCCGATTTACATGAAGCCGCGCTCAAAATTATCGACGCCTACGGGGCCGAGCGCTGCGTTTGGGGCAGCAATTTTCCCAACAGTTTGTGGACGCCTATGTTTACTTATGCACAGCATTTACAGATTTTCACTGAGGTCTTGCCGCTGAGTGAGGCGGCGCGCGCCCAGGTGCTGGGAGAGACGGCGCGGCGGTTGTGGTTTGAGCACCTGTGACCTCGTTTGCAAGGCGCTAATAGGGGTTGGCTGGCCGGCGAGTTTGTTCCACTTGACACGGTCGAGCGCTCTAATCTATTTTAATACCCTCGGCCCCGAGCGGGCCGCAAAATATAGAAATCGCGTTCAACCACGGTCTCAGTAGAGAGGGGGGTTTACCCTTGAAAGATTTTGAATATGTAGCGCCCAAAACGCTGCGCGAGGCAGTGGCCTCGATGGCGGAAAAAGGCGATAAAGCGCGGGTCCTGGCCGGCGGCACCGATTTGATTGTGCAGATGCGCATCAAACGCCACCAGCCCGAGCGCGTCGTCGATGTCAAGCACGTCCCAGAACTCAACGAATTGTCCTACGGGCCCCGCAAGGGGTTGGTGATTGGCGCCGCGGTGCCCTGCCACCGCATTTACGGCGACTCCGAAGTAGTGGACCGCTACCCCGGCCTGGTCGATTCCGCCTCCATCATCGGCGGCATTCAAATTCAGGGCCGCGCCACCTTTGGCGGCAATTTGTGCAACTCCACGCCCAGCGCCGACACCATACCGGCGCTCATCGCCTACAGCGCCACCTGCGAGATTGCCGGCCCCAACGGCAAACGCACGGTGCCGGTGGAAGACTTTTGCACGGCCCCCGGCCAAAACGTATTGCAGCCGGGGGAGTTGCTGGTGGCCCTGCACGTGCCGCCGGCGCGCAAAAACACCGGGGCGCACTACCTGCGTTTTATCCCGCGCAACGAAATGGACATTGCCGTGGTGGGCGCCGGCGCTTTTGTGGAACTGGCCAACCGCCGCAAGGAATTTAAGCAGGTGCGCATTGCCCTGGCCTCGGTGGCGCCCACGCCGGTTTTTGCGCAAGACGCTTGCAATTTGCTGGTGGGTCGCCCGGTGAGCGACGAGGCCATTGCCGAAGCGGCCGAAGCGGCCAAGGCGGCCGCCAAACCCATTTCCGACATGCGCGGCACGGCCGAATACCGCATCCACCTGGTGGGGGTGCTGACCAAACGCGCCCTCAACGGCGCCGTCAGTCGGGCACGCGGCGAATTTGTCGCCAACGCCGTACAGGAAGCAGCCGGTTAAACGCAGCGCGAATACGCGAATAATTATACGGAGCAAAAATAATGAGCAAGGTTCACGTACAGACCAAGATTAACGGAGAAGAGACCGAGTTTCTCTGCGAGCCGCGCCAGAGCCTTTTGGAGGTGCTGCGCGAAGAGTTGGGTTTTACCGGCACCAAAGAGGGGTGCAACGACGGCAATTGCGGCGCCTGCAGTTGCACGGTAGACGGAGTGTTGATCGATTCGTGCCTGATGCTGGCGGTGGAAGCCGAGGGCAAGGATATCTCCACAGTGGAGGGGTTGGCCAGTTCCGAGGGGCTGCACCCGGTGCAGCAGAAGTTTCTCGAACACGCCGCCCTGCAGTGCGGCATTTGCACGCCGGGCTTTTTGGTGGCGGCCAAGGCTTTGATCGACCGCAACCCCGACCCCAGCGAACACGAAGTGCGCCACTGGTTGGCCGGCAATTTGTGCCGCTGCACCGGCTACGACAAAATCGTGCGCGCCGTAATGGACGCCGCCCAAGAAGTGCGCGCCAGCGCCTGATTCCTCCAACCCGCAAGAGGAGGTAACTCCAATGGCTGAACAGAATGGCAATTACAAAGTTATAGGCACCCGCCCCATTCGCCACGACGGCACCGAAAAGGTCACCGGCCAGGCGGTATACGGCGGCGACACGCGCTTCCCGGGCATGCTCTACGGCCACGTGTTGCGCAGTCCCCACGCCCATGCCCGCATCAAGTCGATCGACACTAGCAAGGCCGAGGCCTTAGCAGGCGTGCGTGCCGTGGTCACCGGCGCCGATTTTCCGCCCACCGACGCCGACGAGATGGTCGATTTGGGGGAGGGGCCAGCCAGCATCAAAAATATGCGAGGCAATGTGCTGGCTATCGACAAAGCGTTCTACAAGGGCCATGCCGTGGCCGGGGTGGCGGCGATTAGTCCTCATATTGCCGACGAGGCCATTGGTCTCATCGAGGTGGAGTACGAGGTGCTGCCGCCGGTGCTGGACGTGCGCCAGGCCATGGAAGACGACGCGCCGCTGCTGCACGAAAATATGACGACTACCGCCTTTGGCGAAGACACCGGCAAGAAGAGCAATGTGTCGCTGCACGTCAACCACGTGTTGGGCGACCCCGACGCCGCTTTTGCCAGCGCCGACGTGGTGGTGGAGCGCGAGTTCACCACCGCCACAGTGCACCAGGGGTACATTGAGCCGCACAACGCCACCGCCATGTGGAAAACGGATGGGCATCTGACGGTGTGGACCAGCACCCAGGGGTCGTTCACCACGCAAAAGCAGTTGGGCGCGGTACTGGGCCACCCGGTGGCCAAAACCAAGGTAGTGCCGCAGGAGATCGGCGGCGGTTTTGGCGGCAAGATTCCCGTCTATCTCGAGCCGGTGGCGGCGTTGCTGTCGCGCAAGACCAGTAAGCCGGTCAAGCTCATCATGACCCGGGCCGACGTCTTTGAGGGCACGGGACCGACGCCGGGTTCGTACGTGCGGGTCAAATTGGGCGCCAATAAAGACGGCAAATTGGTGGCCGGCGAAGCGTATATGGCCATGGAGGCCGGCGGTTATCCCGGCTCGCCCATGTCTTGCGGCGTCATGTGCGTTTTTGGCTGCTACGAGATTCCCAACGGTCGCATCGATGGTTTTGACGTGGTGGTCAATAAACCGCGCAGCTTTGCCTATCGGGCGCCGTGCTCCACCCAGGTGGCGTTGGCCACCGAAACGGTGATGGACGAGGTGGCCGAGCAACTGGGCATCGATCGCCTGCAATTTCGCCTCAACAACGTGGTCCAGGAGGGCACCCGCCGCGTCGACGGCGTGGTTTACCCGCGCATTGGGGCGCGCGAGACGCTGGAGGCCATCCGCGATAGCGAGCACTGGCAGTCGGCGCTGGAAGGCGATAAGCGCGGCCGCGGTATTTCCATCGGCTATTGGTTTAACGTGGGCCTCAAGTCGGCCGTCATCGCCAGCGTCAACAAGGATGGCACGGTAAATTTGGTGGAAGGTTCCACCGACATTGGCGGCTCGCGCACTTCCATCGCCATGCAGTTTGCCGAAGTGCTGGGGCTGGCCGCCGAAGACATCAACCCGCAGGTGGCCGACACCAGTTCCGTTGGTTACACCGACGTCACCGGCGGCAGCCGGGTGACTTACGCCACCGGCTGGGCGGCCTACGAGGCGGCCCACGACGTGAGGCGGCAGATGTGCGAGCGCGCCGCTAAATTGTGGGAATGCGAGGCCGACCAGGTGGAGTTCGGCGATGGCGTTTTTCGCCACACCGGAGACGATTCCAAAAAATACACCTTCAAAGAGCTGGCCGAAGTGTTGGACGAGACTGGCGGCCCGGTGGTGGGCAACGGCACAGTGGATCCCGATTCGGGTGTGGGCGGTTCTTTTGCCGCCAACATTGCCGACGTGGAAATAGATCCCGAGACCGGCAAGGTAGATATCGTGCGCTTCACCGTGGTACAGGACGCTGGCAAGGCCATCCACCCCAGCTATGTGGAAGGGCAGATGCAGGGCGGCTCGGTGCAGGGCATTGGCTGGGCCCTCAACGAGGAGTACTTCTACACCGACGACGGCGATATGGCCAATTCGACCTTCCTCGACTACCGCATTCCCACGGCGTTGGACTTGCCGATGATCGAGCCGATTATCGTCGAGGTCCCCAACCCTGGTCACCCGTTTGGAGTGCGCGGGGTGGGCGAAGCCAATATTGCGCCGCCGCCGGCGGCCATTGCCAACGCCATTTACCAGGCGGCGGGCATCCGGTTGCGCGATTTGCCCATGCGGCCCGAGCGCGTGGTGGCCGCCTTGCAGAGTCAGGGCGAAGGTCAGGCGCTGGCGGCGGGAGGGTGAGCTCGTGCCGATGGTGTGGGTCCCATCGCTAATGCAGAAGCTGACTAACGGCCAGGCCTACGTCGAGGTTGAAGGCGAGACTGTGCGCCAGGTAATTGAAAACCTCGACGCGGCTTTTCCCGGCTTCAAGGCGCGCGTTTGCGATGAGAACGATCGCATTCGCCACGATGTGGCCGTGGCGGTGGACGGCGAGGTTTCCAGCGAAGGCATGCGCCGCAAGGTCAAGCCCGACAGCGAGGTGAATTTCTTGCCGGCGCTGGCCGGGGGCTGATCTAACAGCAATTATTGTTTGGGCTCGGTTGCAGTAGGTGCAACCGAGCCCTTTTTATTGTGTGACACTGCTGCCAGAATGGCCGATATGGCCATGCAAGTTTTGCACAAATTGGTCTATTTTGCCATTTAATTCGATGTCTCGATTAAATGGCATTTTTTGTATCTTATTGTATTTTATTTATTTAACACAAAACAAAGGCGATTGGCACGCGATTTGCATATGCATATATAAACTCAAACGTTGCTAAAAGTAGCATCGTGTCAGATCGATATTTTTGCAAGTTGTTGTTAAAATTCGCACAAGTTTAGAACCGGGGGCAACGGGAAACGGGCAATGACGAGGATGGCCAGAAGTAAAAGTGCAAATACTGCACATTATTATTTCTGGTAAAAGTTATGAAGTTTAGGTCTGAGTCCCGTTGGAATGCAAAAAATGCACACCTTGATTTATGACGAGGAGAGGGTAGAAATGGAAACGCGATTGCACGATTTAGAAAGCCTGCTCAAGATTCTGGAGGGCGTGGACCAAACGCCTATAGTTGAAGACCGGGCTCCCGAGCTTTTTGATATAGAGCTGAAAGGGCAGGTCGACGCACTGCTGCAAACACTGGATGCGCGGGAATTGGCCGTTATTCAGCAACATTTTGGACTCGACGGCTCTGCACCGCTGTCGCTGGAAGAGTTGGGCGCGCGCCTGGGCTTGGATGAGACGGCGGTCGACGAGTTGCGGGTGCAGGCCCTAAATAAGCTGCGCGAGCCGGGGCGCTATCAGATTATGGCGTCTTTGATGCAGGAGAGCCGGTCGGCTTAATTTAAAGAACGGCGAAGTTAAAAAAACCGGGGTGCAGTTGCGCCCCGGTTTTTTTTGTACCTGGTTATTGGCGAGTAGTAATTTTAAAACTGCGTTGCTCTTCGCCGCGCAGGGCGATGACGCGGAAGGTGTCTTCGGTGTAGGAGCCAAAGAGGCCTAGGCCGCCGTCTATGTGAAAGAGGGGGCCGGTGTCGGCATCGTTGCCCGAATCGCCGTTAAAGCGGGTGGTAAAGTAGTCGAAGTAATTCTGGTCCACCGATTGCAGGTGGATTTTGTACTCGCCTTCAAAGCGCACCCCCAGCCACCAATAATCGCTGCGCAGGGTGTCGGCCGGCACCCAATAATCGACAAAACTGTGGTCGTAGAGAGTGTCGCGCCGCTTGCGCCATTTCTTGCCCTCGGTCCAGTCTTTGTCTTCAATTTCCTCCCATTCTTCCGCTTGGCGGTCGCGCAGGTAGCGGATGGGGCTGCCGTCGGCGCGGGTCAGCGACAGGTGGGTGGCAAAGAAGGCGCGCAGGTCTTCAATTTGGCCGTTCAGGTTGGTGAGGGAATCTTCGCTGACCTGGCCTTGCAGCAAGTCGCGCTGCTCGATGAGGCGGTCCAATTCGCCGGTGAGGGGTTCGATGGAGGTGGGCAGGGTGCTCACTTCCGCCGCTTCGATAATGATGACATAGCCGGCGGCGTTGGGGCTTCTGTCCCAGTGGAATTCGCCGGGGTGAATTAACTCGCCAAAGAGGTCGGCATAGGATTGGAAGTAGACGATGGTGTCGGCGCTGACTTGGGTGACTTCGGCGCGGAAGGGCACGGTGGTGCGGGCACGCACCTGGCGCTGGTCTACGGCGGCGGTCAACTCGTATGTTTTGCCCTCCTCCACCGGCATGGTGGCTGTGGCAATGCGGTAGACGCCGGGGCGCTGGGCGTCTTCGGCCAGGGCGAAGGTCTGGTCGTCGACCGAAATTTCGACCTGGGCGCCGCGCACCGAATCGATCAGGCTTTCGTAGTAGCTTTCCGGCGGCAAGGTTTGCATGAGCAACACTTCGGTGTCGCCCCCCGGTTGCAGTAGGGCCTGGACTACCAGGGTCTGTTGCGGGTTTTCTATCTGGGTGGGGCTGCTGCAGCTTTGCCAGGCGAGGCCGACGGCGATGAGGGGTAGTAAATACCTGGACATTGGTGGCGCTCCTAGAACGTGAAGTCGAGGCCAATGCTGGGTAGGAGGGGCAACATGGGGATCTCCTGGCGCTTGGCGGGTTTGCGCTCCTGGGGTTTGCCGTCGTCCCAGAAGTAATTGAAGATGTTCTTGTGATTGGTGAGGTTGATGATTTGCAGCGACAGTTTCATGTCCCAGTTTTTAAAGTCAAAATCGCGGTTGAGGGCGACGTCGAGGCGCTGGTAGGAGGGCGTGCGCAGGCCGTTGAGGGGGCCGCGCTCGTTAAAGTCAAAGCGCGCTCCCGAGGGAGTTTCAATTTCGCCGCGGCCCAGAATTTGGGTGTAGGGCTGGCCGGTGGCGTAGGCGGCGCGCGAGTTGAGCGACCACTTGCGGCCAAAGCGCCAGGCGTGGATGAGGTTGACGGTGACGCTGCGGTCGAACTTTGATTTAAAGTCCTGTTCAACGCCGTTTTCGTCCAAATTTAACCCGTCGATGGTGCGCTCGCTGAGGCCGGTGGAGAAAGAAAGCCAGCCGGTGTGTTTGCCGGCGCGCTTTTTGACCAGCAGGTCAAAGCCGTAGGCGCGGCCATCGCCGCGGCGGATGATGTCGCCAATTTTGGTGCTGTTCTGTTCGTCGTAGTTGATTTCGTAGAGTTCGTCGTAGTCTTTGAAGTAGGCTTCGGCGTCGATGTCGAGTTCGGCCCAGCGCGTTTCGATGCCGGCGATGTAGTGGATGGAGGCGCTGGGTTCGGCGGTGGAGTCGGCCAGGGCCCAGATGTTGGAGAGCAGCGAAATGCCCTGGAACTCGCGGCTGAGGCGGAAGATGTATTGGTGGTAGCACCCCACGGCGCCCTTGAGGTAGGTGTCGACGTTTAGGCGGTAGCGCGCCGCCAGGCGCGGCGAAAAACCGGTGTAGTTGCCGTTGCTAAAGTGGTTAAAGCGCAGCCCGGGTTGCAGGGTGAGGCGGCGGTTGATCATCCAATTGTTCTGGGCGTAGACGGCGTTGTGGTAAGCCTCCACGTCGACGTTGACCCAGGTTTGGTTGGATTCGCCAAAGTCGTACAGCATCGACATGCGCTTGACCAGCAGGCCCAGTTCCAGGGTGTGGGCGGCGTTGGGAAAATAGCTCACGTCGCCTTTAAAGGAGATGTCGGTGAGGCGGTTGTTTTCCAGCAATCGCACGTCTTCGGTTTCAAAAATGGTGTCGGCCTCAAAGCGCGAGCCGGTGACGAGGAAGTTGCCAAAGAGGTTACTGTCGAAGAGGTGGGTCCACTTGGAGCTGACGGTGCGGTTGCCCCACTCCAGGTCAAAGCCGAACTCGTCAAAGCGGTAAATCAGGTTGTCCTGGCCGGTGTAGCCTGCCACGGTGAGCTGGTCGTCGTGCGACAGCATCTGGTGCGTTTTGCCCTGCAGGTCGAAGAAATTGTAGGTGAAGGCCTTGGCGTCGAGGGCGTCCTTGGCGACGGAGAGCAGGGGGTCTAGGTGGGTGCGGCGGCCCGAGACCAGCCAGGAGCCCTTGCCGGCCGGCCCCTGCAGGGTGAGGCGCGAGGCGAAGAAGCTGGCGCCGCCGCTGCCCTCAAATTCCTCCTTATTGCCCTCGTCGGTGATGACGTTGAGCACGGAGGAGAGGCGGCCGCCGTAGCGGGCGGGGTAGCCGCCGCGCAGTAGCTCGGTGCTCTTGGCGGCGTCGGCCGGAAAGGTGCTGAAAAGGCCAAAAAGGTGTGAGGCGTTGTACACGTCGGTGCCGTCGAGCAGCACCAGGTTTTGGTCGGGGGTGCCGCCGCGCACGTAGAGCCCTACGGAAAAGTCCGACAGCGAGGCGACGCCGGGCAGGGTTTGGATGGTGCGGATGGGGTCGGCTTCGATGGCGGCGGGTGCCGTCTTGAGTTCGGCTATTTGCAGAGTGGTGCGCCCCGGGCTGATGTCAAAGCTCTCTACTTCGTCGCGCTGGGCGGTGACCACGGCGGCGGTTACGGCAATGGCTTCTGTGTTGAGGGTGATGTTGATGACGAAGTCGTCCTGGCCCAATTCGATTTCTTTTTCAAAGGGCGTGTAGCCGATCATCGAAGCCATCAGTGTATAGGTTCCCGGGGGGGCGTTGGCGATGGCGTAATAACCGCTTTCGTTGGTGATGCCGCCCCAATTGTTGTTTTGTAAATAGACGCTGACGAAGGGCAGGCTCTCGCCGTTGCTGGCGTCGCGCACAAAGCCGCTGATGGTCGCCGCGTGCAGCGGTGCGAGGGTGGCGACCATCAGCGAGAGGGCGGTGATACGCGTCTTCCTGATGCTAACGTTCTCCTGTGGAGCCGAAGCCGCCGCTGCCGCGCGCCGAGTCGCCCAATTCTTCA
>CAXGRO010000102.1:0-12746 GCA_964012055.1 uncultured bacterium | reverse complement strand
AAAAGGAACGGGTTACGTCAATTATTCTGACGTGGCCCGTTCCTTTTTTAGGCATTTCGTGCCAAAAACGTGCCAAACTCTGTTTGGCATGCCGTGCAAATTTGATGTAAAATCGAGATTGACAGCCCCGAAGATGAAGCATTATTCTCACTAAGCGAATGGTTAAAAGATCGTACCCCAGTCATTGTCTCATGATTCGGGTACGATCTTTAACAATGCACTAATAGCTATAAAGTACTTTAATCGTTGCCGACCATAACGCCCTTCCCCTACCTCGACCACTTCTGGGCCGGCCAATTAACATCATGCACGTCGTCCCTGCGGCCTGGCAGTGCCTCGCGGTAGTGTGCATTGACCTCCTGCAACCAGGCACGCACCTGGTCACCGGTAACGTCTGCGGCCGCCGTGTCGGCCATCCTGGGTGAGAGAAGGCCGACGATGCGCTCGAGTTCGCTAAGGACATCGCGGGTGGCGGCGTCGGTCAGGGCCGCCCCTTCGACCACGCTGGCGACCAGGGCCGCCTTGGTCTCCAACACGATGCGGACAAATTCATCCACCGTCTGTTCCGCGACCATATAGGCCACATGCACCGTGCGTTCCTGGCCGATGCGATAGGCCCGGTCTTCGGCCTGCCAGTGGTTGGCCGGCACCCAGTCCAGGTCGTTGAAGACGACCTGCTGCGCAGCGGTCAGGTTGAGGCCTACGCCGCCGGCAAGGATATTGGCGACGAATACGCGTACCCCTTCGTCTTCCTGAAAGCGGTCGACCAGGTCCTGGCGTTTGTCTGCCGGGGTGGCGCCGGTTAACAGGACGGCCGCGTCGCCGAACCGCTTATGTATCTTCTTGAGCGGGGCGTCAAAGCAGGAAAAGACAAGCACCTTGTCGCCCTGGTCGAGGATGTTCTGCACGTATTCGATGGTGGTGCTCGTCTTGGCTTCGGCCAGCTTACGACGGACCCGGGTCAACTGGGCCACCAGACGGGCCCGATCCCGACCGACGGGTACGTCGTTGCGATTGGCAGGCCCCCAACAAGGTTTGCCGCAGACGCCTGCCCCCCCCGATCAGGCCCCCGGCTTCCACTGACGTACCATATCACACTGCGGATCGGTCTCCGGAGACGGTTTGCCTGCCGTCTCTTCTTCTCACCGGTCTGCGACAGAAACGTCTCCATATCGTCGCCGGTGATGCGGATCAGGGACCGCTGGCCAAACTCCCCCTTCAACAGCTCCACGATCCACATACAATACTTCTTCGTCGTGTCCGACCACCGAGGGTATTGCTTTAGAAACACCTCGTCGACAAACTGGCCAAACGTCTCCCCCTTGTGCTCGCCCTGGCGCCGGCGCAGCAACTCCACACGTCCCGTTTGCAACAACTCGTCGATCTCTTTTGCTTTGTCGGTGGCCACCCGCAAGTTTTTGACCTTTAAGGATGTGCGTCGGCGGCCCGCAGGAAAGGGGTCGTCTGGGTCCTGGTAGTGGGCGTGCCACCGATCGTGGCGCTTCACCAACCGCACCAGCCCAACGACATGCACTTCCTTGATTTTGGCCATGCCACCCTCCGGGATAGAGATTTAAAAAACGTGCCGTTTTCGTGCCAAAGCTTGGCCGCTTCATGGCACATCATGGCACTTCATAGAGTATCGGTTAGGTTTTCTAACTTATTTTATAGCAGTAATTTACACACCAAATTCCTTATACGTCAAGAACTTACAAATACCCCCAAAAACGCACTCGTAATGATTAGGTCGCCGGTTCGACTCCGGCGGGTGGCTCCGTTATAAACAAAGGGTCATGTCGCTTATGATGACGTAACCCTTTGTTTTTGTCTATTTGGCTAAAATACCTCCAATCGCTTAGAACGCGTTCTCTTTCCTCTTTGCTATTTTAGATGATATTATTTATACTTTGATGGCGTTTTTTTTGGAGACTTGGCTTATGAACGTTCTCGACGCAGTCTTAGCCCCCGAAGTCTTGCACGGCATTGTCATTATTGCCGTTTTCGCCTTTACCGTCCGCTCACTGCTCATTTACTCGCGCGATTCATCGGAGTTGCGGCTCAAACTGGACAAAGCCGAGCGCAACCTCAAACGCCTCCGCGACGGCATGGCAGGCCAGAAGAAACGCGTCGATGTCCTGACAAAGAAAGTAGACCCTTTGCAGTTGCGCTTTGATCAAATGAACACGCTATATGAATCGGGAAAGAAGATAGAAGACGAGACCGAGCGCACGGCCGAGCAAAACCAAGAAGAAGCAGAAAAAGCAGAAAAAGCAGAAAAAGCAGAAAAAGCCCGCAAGTAGCCCCCTCCTCTCTACGCCTATTCACTGTATATGACCGCCGCGGACCTGCCCACCCTTAACGCCTGCTTAAACACCCTCAGCACAATCTTTCTAACCTGGGGTTTTGTGCGCATCAAACGCGGCGATCAGGGCGGCCACCGGCGCGCCATGACGGCCGCCCTGGTCACTTCCACCCTCTTCCTCTGTTCTTACCTCGTCTACCACTACCAGGTAGGCTCGGTGCCCTACACCCACGACAATTGGACGCGGCCACTCTACTTTGCTATCCTCATCCCCCACATCATACTGGCCGCCGGCATGGTCCCTTTTGTCTTGGCCGCGGTGTGGTTTGCCTGGTGCGGCAACTTCACTTCGCACCGCCGCATTACCCGCTGGCTCTGGCCGGTGTGGATGTTCGTTTCGTTCAGCGGCGTAATCATATACCTCATGCTCTACCGCCTCTAGCCCCTACACGTCTGACTTCTTTACGACGATGTAGACCGAACCGACAATAGTC
Source organism: uncultured bacterium (assembly GCA_964012055.1). Lineage (GTDB taxonomy): Bacteria > Latescibacterota > UBA2968 > UBA8231 > UBA8231 > CAXGRO01. The sequence continues at coordinate 9,950 of CAXGRO010000102.1, read as the reverse complement.
GCTGCGGTCCATAAAACCGTTACGACCAGTGAAATTAAAAACGCATCGTCGCCCAGCATGCTCGGCAGCGGTTGGTAAAATGCGCGGCGCACTACGTCCATGGCATAAGTCGTTGGATTGCACCGCATCACCCACGCCAACCAAGGCGACGCCCCCTCCAGCGGGAACAGGGCCCCCGATAACACCCACATGGGCAAGAGAACTACGCTCATAATGGCGTGATAGCCGGCGACCGTATCCATCACCCAGGCGACGATGAAACCCAGCCCAGTAAACCCCACCCCCACCACGACTAAGAGCAGAATTAACCCCAAACCCCGCTCCACATCCAGCGACAGGCCCGCCCAGGGGGAAAAAAGCAGGAACACACCGGCCTGAATTAGAGCTATCGCAGTGCCCCCTACGAGCTTGCCAATGACCAAACTGAGGCGGGAGACGGGCGCCACTAAAACCCCTTGCAAAAAACCTGCAGTGCGATCTTCGATAAGGGTGATGGTGGAAAAAATGGCGGCAAAGAGCAGCAGCATGACGGCGATGCCGGGATAGAAAAACTCAGCGTAATTCATCGCTTGGGTCTGCGTCTGAAAACTTTTGGTAAACCCCGCCCCTAGAAAGAACCATATCAGCAAGGGCTGGGCTAAACTGCCAAAAAGCCGGCTGGGCTGCCGCAAATAGCACAGTACCTCTCGCTTGGCCAAAACCCCAATGCCCGTCACGATGAGCTTTCTCGGCCGGCGGCGAGACGCTCGCCGGTAAAATGCACAAAGACATCGTCTAAAGACGGGGGCGCAACGGTGAGACTTTTGAAGCGATGTTTAAATTGGGCTCGCAACGCGTCCAGGCTAACATCTTCGGTCAAGGTCAAATGCAAACTGCCATCGACTATATTACCTGTTAAATCGTAATCGGCCTTTAATTGGCGTTGCAGCTCTGGCAAATCTTCCCCGCGTATACTGAGAACCTCTCGGCCAATACGGCTTTGTAAATGCGCCGGACGATCGCAAGTCAGTAAACGGCCCTGGTGCAAAATAGCCACGCGATCGCAGCGCTCAGCCTCGTCGAGCAAATGCGTGGTCACCACTACGGTCAAAGCGCCGCGGGCGCGCAAACGCTCTACCAGAGTCCAAAATTCGTGCCGCGCTACCGGGTCCAAACCCGTTGTGGGCTCGTCCATGATGAGCAGGTGCGGCTCGGGCAAAAGAGCCTTGGCCAGTTCGACCTTGCGCGCCAATCCACCCGAAAGAGTTTCCACGCGGTCTTTGCGACGCTCTAACAAACCCATTTCACTTAAATTTTGTTCTATACGCCTGTTTAGTTGCCCTCCCGATCCCCCATACAACAACCCCATAGCCCGCAAGTTCTCTTCTACCGTCATTTTACTATCAAGCGCCGGTTTTTGAAAGACGACGCCCAGTTGACGCCGCACCTGGTCCGCCTGTTGCGCCACATCAAAGTCCACCACCTTGACTTCCCCTTCCAGCGGTCGCAGTGCCGTTGTGAGGATGCGCAATAGAGTAGATTTCCCACTGCCATTGGGACCCAAAATGGCAACCATTTCACCGCCATTTACCTCTAGTGAAATATCGTCCAGAGCTCGGCGTGCAGGGGTCTTCTTCGTTTTGGGATAGGTGTGCGACAGTTGGGATATTTGTATGGCGAAGTTAGCAGTCAATCAACTCACCTTATTTTCCGACGAACCAACCTTTAGAAGGCAGGAAAAATAACCGCAATCGACAATAACAGCAAGGGGCAGTCCCCCATTGGGGACTGCCCCTCGTCGTACTCACGGACGAATCGCGGATCTTTAGGCGTCGGCAACCACAGGTGTGTTGGTGCTGGTAGTGCCCAGAATAATCTGCTCCCAGGCCTGGGACAACGTATTTAGCAACCGGTGGGCTTCTTTAATCGCCTCTTTGTCCAGGTAATTATTACCTGTTATCAGGCGACGATAAATATAGAGGTACAGGCGCTCTAAATTAAAAGCCATAAGACTTGCATTTTCATCCGGATTATCTCTGTCCAGTGCATCGGAAAGTTGGAGCACAATATCCTGGGCTTGAATGAGCCGTTCCCCTTTGAGGACCATATCTCCTGCGTCGATCAAATCAACGGCTTCCTCCATACAGCGCAGGGCCTTATCGTAGAGCATCAACAGTAAATTGCCCTTGTCGGCCATAAGGGACGCGGCCCAACCAGGTGTGCGCGCCGGGATTTTTTCAGGCGAAGTCTTCCATGCAGTAGCGTTTGAACCGACCATCCCTGGCCTCCTTGTTTCATAGTTTAATTTTCGCCAAAAACTCTCACTGGAATCTCGGAATGTTTTTCTTCCTGATCCCACCTCCTTATTTTTAATAAACTTATATATTTTTAATATCATATCATACTAATTAGTATTAAGTTTTATTTTAATATCGGCTCGATGCCCCCCGATCTTTAGTCTTTTTTCTCGTTGACACATTTTCTTTTTTTCTCTAATTTGCCGATAAACCCTGCATTCACTAATAACAAACTGCGAGCGGCGTTATGGGCGACGAAATTAACGATGAGGAATTGCAGCAACTACTGGCGGCAGCTGGAAATCGCGGCGCCGACAACACAGACGAAGCTTTTGCCAAAACTCCATTAGCCTACGATTTTAAACGCCCCCAACGGGTCAATAAAGACCAGTCGCGCAATCTGGAAAATATCCACGAGCATTTTGTGCGCTTTTTCTCGTCTACGCTGGCCAGTTCCATGCGCATGGTGGTGGATGTAGACTTGGCCTTTACCGATCAGGCCTCCTATGGTGAGTTCGTCCTCTCTCTGCCCCAACCCTGTTCGGCCTACAGCTTTTTTATGGACCCGCCCGGCGGATACGCCGTACTGAGCATGGCCCCTGAATTGGTCATGGCCATTGTCGATCGCTCTTTTGGCGGCAAAGGCAACTCCCTGGCCGACGATGCGCGGCCCCTGACCCAGATAGAGCGAAATGTCATAGACAAATTGGCGGCCCGCGTCTTTAACGATCTGGAGTCTACCTGGGAACCTTTGGCCAACATCAAGGTCACGGATGTCACTTTTGAGACCAATCCCGAATTTATCCAAGTGGCCGCTTCCTCCGACCCCGTCCTCATCGTTGCTCTTGAAGTCCACTGCAACAATGTGTCGAGCCTGGTCCATATCTGCTACCCCATAAGCACCCTAGATCATCTCCTGCCCAAACTCAACCCGCAGCAAAGAAGGGGGCAACAGACGCCCGCCGCCAAAGACAAGAACATGGCGTCTTTGCAAAAGACCAAGGTGCCCGTCGTCGTGCAAATTGCCAGCGGCAACCTGCCCCTGGGCGAAATAGCCAATTTACAAAAAGGCGATGTCATAAAACTGGATACGACCAAAAACGATCCCGCGGTTATTTTTATCGGCGGCCAACCCAAATTTTTGGGCCGCCCCGGTTTACAACGCCGCAAACGGGCCATTGAAATCGTCTCCCCCATCAGCGCCGAAGAAGAAAACCTCTATATTTGAGCAATCGCACAATGGCAGGCGAAATTTGCCCTTTGTGCCGATAAACAAAGCATGGATCCCTTCGCCAGTTTTATCGATCGCTTACACGCAGCTTTTCCTTTTTTGGGTTTGTGTTTTGCCGCCGGTTTTGCCATTGCCCTGTGGACCCCCCACCCCCATTTGATTTTAATTGTCGCGGTGGGGCTTTCTCTCGGCTTTCTCATATTGGGCCCCTACGCTGCGGCGGCCCTCTACACGATGCGCTTGCAACGCCTTTGGGGTGGGCACTTGCGCTGGCCGCTATGCGTCGTACTGGCTTTTTCCGCCGCGCTCCTGGTGGCCCACTACCTCGACTGGTCCAACCGCCAAATCATTCTCTCCTGTGTCACCGCGCTCATTGGCACAATTTTGGGACACGACGCCGCCCTGGCCGTGCTCGAACTGGGGGCCGGCTCACGGCCGCGCGTCGACAAGTGGATGGTTGGCCTCTTCCCGCTGTTCGTCGGTTTGTCCAGTTTGGCCGGCTATTGCAGCTTGGGATTTGGCACCGGCACCTACCGCTTTTTTGCCGCCTTGCTCAGATAATCCATGTCGAGTTCACTGGCCCAATTCCTCGCCAAATTTCATCAGAATACGGTGCTAGGCCCCCCTATCTTCGACCACAAGGGCCATCTTCCCAACGTCGTAGTTTATCCCATTTTCCCCACCTCTTTGCACCCCGACCCTCCCGACATGATCACCCTTTCCGAGGCGTTGAGCCGGGGGGTTAAATTAAACGATACGGGCCTGGTGGGGCGCGTGCGTATCGACAATCCATTGCCAACGACCATACTGGCCGGCGAATCCGAACTGCTCATGGGGCAAACGCAAATGCGCTCCATGCAGTACAGTTGTTTAGTGCCCGGGGGGCGCCGCGCTTCGCTACCAGTCAATTGCGTCGAGGAAGGGCGGCCGACCGAATATCAGGCTGAATTTGTCGATACCGATGCCTGCCCCTGGTCGCTGCGCTCGTTCAAAATGGAACAATTAGCGCAAAAAGGTGAAGCCGAGCAGCCCGCCATATGGGACCGCGTTGAGGAGTACCTCTACACCGCAAATACTTCGTCCAAAACCAAAAATTTGCACGCCGTATTTAACCGCTTTGGCGGCGAAATCGGCAGCATTGGGGGCCTATTTCCCCGGCGACCCGGCCAAATAGGCGCCATTTGCGCCATTGGCCCACATCTTTTTTTGGAATTGTTTGGCGACCCGGAGTTGTTAGAAGATCGCTACGCCAATCTCTTGCGCAGCGCCCTGGTTGAAGCCGTAGTGCATCCCGGTGTAGATGTAGTGCCGCCCGATGTCGTCGCCCAATTTCTGCCGCGCCTCATCGCCGTCAGTCGCGAAAGCGCAATTATGCAAAACCGCAGCCTCAAAGGCACCGGCCGCACCCAGGTCTTTAACGGCAAGGGCATTGCCGGCTCGGCCCTGGTGGCAGACGGAGAATTGGTCCACCTCAGCGCCCATCAAAAATGTTTGGGCCGCAGCGAACCCTTTGCCGCGCTCAGAGATGACTTGATTGAGCAACAAAGCCAATGGGAGAGCGAAAACGCCAGTCTTACCAACAATTTAGAGAAATCATATAACCGCCGGCGGCGGCGCTACGAAAATTTCAAAGACGGCCTGGCTCCAGTCCACAATCCCGATATCCAACGCGGTGCCCTTGAACCTTATGACGATCTTTCCGTCCCCACCCCAAGGCAATCTAACGCCCCACGCCCGAAACCCCTCAACAAAGGCCTGCACGACTTCTTTTTGACCCTGTTCCGCCGCCCCCAATAGGCTTGACATATCAGAAAGTGCTGTATTATATCTTTGTAGGCAGTGTTATCTTTTCCATCTCTATCAATGGCCAAATCCAAAACCCATAACCTCAGGGCACGCGCTCGCCTTCTGGTCAGTACGCTGATACTGGCGTTACTCCTGACCCCGGCCGTGTTGTTCTGGATGTCGAGCCAGCCCACCGGCAAAAGGCAGATACAAGAAATAGAAATCCAGCCCGGCATGAGCGCGCGCAAAATCGGCAATTTGCTCGAAGCGCGCGACCTCATCCACAGCGCCAGAGTGTTTGCCTGGATCGTGCGTTGGCAAGGGGTGGGCCAACGCCTGGAAGCGGGTACTTATAAACTCGACGGCACCAAAGCAACAACCGATATCATCCAAGATCTGCTCAAGGCCCCCATACAGACGCACCGCGTGACCCTACCCGAGGGACGAACCAGACAAGAAACCGCCCTAATTCTGCAACGCCATGGCTTGATAGATTCATCCCGTTTTGTCGCCCTCACCGAAGACGAACGTTTGATAAAACGCTTGGGCATAGACGCCCCTACTTTAGAGGGTTATCTCTTTCCCGAAACCTATTTCTTTGATGTGGAAACCACCGGCGAAGAAATCATCGAGCGCATGGTGGGCGAGTTCCGCCGCGTCTTTGCCGATTCGCTCCTGCCCCGCGCCCAGGAATTGGGCCTCACCCAACACCAGGCCGTAACCCTGGCCTCCATAGTGGAACTCGAAGCGGTGGCCGACGACGAACGCCCCATCATCTCTTCGGTGTTTCACCGGCGCCTAAATTTCAACCGCCTGCTGGAATCGTGTGCCACAGTGGAGTACGCGCTGGGGGTGCACAAGAAGCGACTGACCAATGCCGACCTCAGAGTCAAATCGCCTTTTAATACCTATCGCCATCGCGGCCTGCCGCCCGCTCCCATCGGCAACCCCGGCAAAGCGTCGATAATGGCGACCCTGTATCCAGCCGACACCGAATACCTTTATTTTGTCGCCCGCGGCAACGGCCGCCACGTCTTTAGCCGCACCAATAAGGAACACGAACGCGCCAAACGCGGGATAAGGCGGGCCCAGCGCAATTGAGATCCATTCTGCTCTAACATTTATTCGGCGGCGGTATTTTCCAGTATCTCCAACACCGAACGCAGATCGAATTCTTGCACCAGCCGGCCCAAATGCATCGCAAGTTGGGTTTCTGCCTCTCCTAAGTTCTGCAACTTCTCCAGGCAGCGTTTTAATTCAGTAACATTGTGCATTTCAGCCGCCAAACACAACCGGGCCCGCAGCACTATGGGCAGTACTACTCCGTTAAAACTATTATCCAATGAGCCCGCACGGCGCCCCTGTTCGACTACTTTCGAAGACTGAACTTGCAGATATCTCCACTCGTCCTCCCCATCGGGCATATTGTGCAACAGGGCCAACAGGCGGGCAGTACAGTTCCGGATTCCTTCCATATTCTGGCGCGATTCGCCTGTGAGTTCGAGCTTGTCCTGCAGTAATTGGGCGTAGCCGAGGATGGCGTTAAGAGGCGTGCGAATTTCGTGGCTTACGTTGGCCCAAAAGGCGCGCCTGGCCCGCTCGGCCTCTTCTTGAGTGCGCTCATACTCCACATCAGCAATGTCTTCAGTACTGGTTTTAGCGGCGTCAGCATGCCGGCAAACCTCCTTCTCCAGTCTCTTATTTATCGCTTGGAGTTTGGCTAACTCTTCGATGAGTTGGGCTTTGGTTCTCTTTTCAGCTCTCATCTGCCCTAACAGCGCCTCGTATGATGAAGATATAGATAAAGGTCCCCGCCGGGGTGAAGTGGGGACCTTTGCATGTTCTCTTTCGCTGTCGCGTATTTTCACTTTTACTCCAGGGTATATCATATCGCCCATTCCCAACCGAAAGCTGCATCTTTGATTCAACCCTGGACGGTCGATACGAACGGGCCCCACCCCATTGCGTTACTCGACCGTCCAGGGTCCTTTTACGCGTTGGACGTTGCTTATTTCATCAGCATCATCTTGCGCGTCTGACTATAGCTGCCCGTCTCCAACCGGTAAAAATACACCCCGCTGGATAGCGAGCGGCCGCTCTCGTCGAGGCCACGCCACACCGCCTGGTGCGCCCCGGCCGACATGGATGCGTTCACCAGCGTCTGCACCCGCTGCCCGAAACCGCCGCCATATGGCACCACTGCCCCAGCGGCAGGTCTGTCGTCAGGCGTATAAGGAGCAACTCATACGGGCTGGTATATATGAAAAACTGCAGGTCTGAGGAAGTCATAAAGTGATTCATACCCATGGCATTCCACTTTTCATCTACACCAAAAGCAAACCACTGAGAGAAAGAAGCCCAGTCCTCCCACTTGACCCAGGCTTCGACGGTGGCTTCTTCGAGGCCGTCGAATATATGGCCCGGCAAGTGCACATAGCTTTCTTTGACGTCCAGTTCCAGCACGCGGTTCTGCCCCAGGATAGGGCCGGCCAGGCAGAGAAGAAGGAGGAGTGTTTTCATCGGATTAGAGGACCGTTTGCACTTTTCCAGATACCTCTGGAATGAAGTGTCAACCAATTGGGTAGATGAAACTCAAGCACACAATTCACAATATAAACAACAAAATTCGTGCCATTTTATTGTTTTTTCTCAACAGTATATCTATTTGCACATTTATGACGAATCTTCCTCTTGGAACTCCCTGTGGCGAGACATATCGTGCGTCAGCGCACAATACAGTTGTGCGCTGACGCATATTCGCACAGTATTAATTGATTTCTTAGCCAATTGTGGTCAGACAAGACTGCCGGATTGTTAGCTTAATAAACGAACGGCTTGCGGTGTTGACCAAGAACACTTGTCGACTGCGGCGTCCTTCTATACCCAAGTGGCCACGCCCTTGACAGCGCAACATCTATCGCTACACTTTAATCCCTCCCCCAGTCTCTCCCGCTCAAACAGAAAGCCCTATCCACATGTCGATACTCGATGAGCTCAATCCCGCCCAGCGGGAAGCAGCACAGACTATTGCTGGCCCCCTGCTCGTGCTGGCCGGCGCCGGCTCGGGCAAAACCCGGGTGCTGACCTACCGCATCGCCTACCTCATCGAGGAAGTTGGGGTGGCGCCGTGGCAAATTATAGCCGTCACCTTCACCAATAAGGCGGCCGGCGAAATGCGCGAGCGCATCGCCCAGCTTGTGGGCGGCGCCATCGGCGCCATCTGGGTGGGCACCTTCCACTCCATCTGCGCCCGTCTGCTGCGCTATGAAGCGGAAGCATTTGGCATCGACCCCAATTTTTCCATTTACGACGAGAGCGACCGCCGCTCGCTCATGCGCCGCGTCTTTGAACAGCTCAACATTTCCGAGCAAGAACTGGCGCCGCGCTCGGTCATTGGCCAGATCAGCCGTGCCAAGAACGCCATGGTCGATCCCTACCGCTTTGTCCAGGAAAGCGGCAACGCCCCCGGCAAGGAGCAAATTGCCGAGATTTACACCGCCTACGAAGCAGCGCTGCGCCATAACAACGCCCTCGACTTCGACGATCTGCTGGTCGAAGTTGTGCGCCAGTTCCAGCAGCACGAAGAGGTGCTGGCCAAGTATCAGCAGCGCTTTCACTACGTGCTCATCGACGAATACCAGGATACCAACCGGCCGCAATACCTGCTCACCAAACAATTGGCCGCCGGCCACCGCAACATCTGCTGCGTGGGCGACGATGACCAGTCGATCTACCAGTTCCGCGGCGCCGACCTGCGCAACATCCTCGACTTTGAGCGCGACTACCCCGACACCGCCACCGTGCGTTTAGAACAAAACTACCGCTCCAGCGGCCGCATTTTGGAGGCGGCCAACGCCGTCATCCAGAACAACCGCGACCGCAAGGGTAAAAATTTGTGGACCGAGAGCGACAGCGGCGAACTCATCGGCCTGATCGAATGCGATACCGACCGCTCCGAAGCCCGCTTTGTCGTCGACACCCTAAAACGCCAGGCGCGCGAAAACCACCTATCGCTGCGCGACATTGCCCTGCTCTACCGCACCAACGCCCAATCGCGCACCTTTGAAGAAGAGCTGCAGCGCGCCGCCGTCAACTACGCAATCGTCGGCGGCATCCGATTTTACGACCGCAAAGAAGTCAAAGATCTGCTCACCTACCTACGCCTGCTGCTCAACCCCGCCGACAACGTGGGCCTGCTGCGCATCATTAACGAGCCCAAGCGCGGCATCGGCAACACCTCCGTACAGCGTCTGCAAGTGTATGCCGACGAGCACGGTCTGAGCCTCTTTGCCGCCCTCGACCACCTGGGCGAAGTACCCAACCTCAACGCCCGCGCCGTCAAACACATGCAGACCTTCCGCGACCTCGTGCAGCAATTGATGGCGGCCAAAGACGAGCTAGACTTGCCCACTCTGGGCGAAGAGGTCTTCGAGCGCAGCGGCTACCGCCAGATGCTGGAAGAAGAGGGCACCCCCGAGGCCGAATCGCGCGAGCAGAACATCGCCCAGCTCATCGCCGACATGGCCGAATTTGCCGCCGCCAACGACGAGGCGACGCTGGCGATGTTTTTGGAAGAAAAATCGCTGATGACTTCTGGAGACGAAGCCGAAGACGACGCCGAGGCAATCACCCTGATGACCCTGCACAGCGCCAAGGGC
>CAXGRO010000101.1:0-12766 GCA_964012055.1 uncultured bacterium | reverse complement strand
GAAAAGCTGTTGGGCCAAGATGAGACGCCCCGTCCGCAAGACGTCAGCGACAATGTGGCCGGGTGGATTGCGGCGCTGGCCGGCGGGCCGGCGATTGAGGACAATCTCAACGCGCCCAATATCGGGCAGATTCCGCAGCTGCCGTCCGGCGCCGTGGTGGAGACCCGGGGCATATTGGATGCGACCGGTTACCGCCCCATTGCCAGCCCTATGCCGGCGGCGCTTGAAGCCGTGGTCAGGCCCCATGTTTTGCGCCAGGAAATGCTGGTTAGCGCGGCGGTGGACGGCTCTTTTGCCACAGCGCTGGCGGCCCTGTCCAGCGATCCTCTGCTGGCCCGTGCAGACCAGGCCCGTCCCATGCTGGAGGAAATGATCGACGCTACCGGCCAATGGCTGCCGCAATTTTCCCATTCTGCAGGTGAGAGCTCATGACCGACAATATAGATTGGAAGGCGATCGACAAGTGGCTGATGGGCGAGGCGTATGTGGAATCTCGCCTGGACGAGTACCTGTACGAGATATGCGAACGCATTGGCACGCGTTGGGCGGGTACGGCGGGCGATTTTGCGGCCGGGAATTATATAAGAGAATTGTTTGAGGAGTTTGGGCTGGCGGATCCTCGTTTGGAGGAATTCGAGTTGAAGGCCTGGGACTACTCGCAGTGCGAGGGGAGGGTGGTGGAAGACGAGTTGCCGATTGCGCTGGTGCCCATGATCCACTGTCCGCCGCTGGACGTGCGCGTGCCGCTGGTCGATGTGGGTTTTGGCATGCCGCACGAACTTGCGTCTGTGGAGGCCGAACTACTCGGAAGCGTGGCGGTGGTCGACGGGGCGGACGAGCCGTTCAGCGCCGCGGTGCCGCTGCCCGAGCGACTGCGCGCCTTGGCGGCGGCGGGGTGTGCAGCGGCCGTGGCGGTGGAGCCGCGGGCGGGCGGTCACATAGAGACGATTCGGGCGACGGATAAGCGCTGGAACGAAGAGGCCGGCGACGTACTGCCGCACCCGCTGCCGACGGTGCAGACGCACCGCGAAGACGGCGTGCGGCTGCGGCGGGCGGCGGGGAAAACGATCGAGATCAAGGTGGAGAGCAGAGCGTTTACGGCGCCATGTTACAATACGGTGGCCGATTTACCGGGTGGGGTGTGGGCCGACGAGTCGCTCGTATTGGGGGCACATCAGGATACGTACATGGACACGCCCGGGGCGGTGGACGACGGTTCTGGATTGGTGGTGGCGTTGGAAGTCATGCGGCTGCTGGCGCGGCTGCGGGACGAGTGCGGTGTTGCGCCCGGAATGAACATAAGGGTGTGCGCCTGGAGCGGCGAGGAGCAGAACCACCAGGGCTCGGCGGCCTACGTGCGGCAGCACTACGGGACGGAGTCCAAACCCAGGCTGGTGGTCAATCTCGACGAGTTGGCGGCCGGGCCCATAAAGGGCATGGTGCTGCAGTTTCCGCACCTGCGGGGACTGGTGCAGCGCGCCCTCGACGAGTTGGGCGAGGGGTTGCAGTGCCACGTGATGCCCATGCTCGACCACACCAACGACGGCTTTTCGTTTGCCCGCAGCGCCATTCCCTATGCCATCCTCTGGCGCTGGCGTTTTGTGGGGCGGCATCCCGATTCAAATTTCAGGGCCGAGCCGTGGGATACGGTCGACAAGGTGCGCATCCGCGAGTTGAAAGAGTACGTGGCGTTTTTGGCGCGCACTCTGCTCAGGCTTTCACACATAGCGCCGGCAGACTGGCCGGACATGCCCGAGACGGTCGAAAGCGTTGAGGCCAGACTGCAGCGCGAGATCGGCGGCGTGGCGAGGACGATGTAGCAATGGCTGCACGGGGTGCGTTTTTGATCACGACCTATAGCACATTGAGAGATTTCATTAAAGAAAGTGGAGCTTATGGACGCAGACGGGCGCGTGGCCAAATGCCATGCTATGCTTTTGACCCTGGGGTTGTTGTTGTGCCTGGAGGTTGCGGCTGTGCGGGCGGTTGAGTTTCACGTTGCGCTGACGGGCGACGACGCGAGCGCCGGTACCGAAAAGGCGCCCTTTCGCACGCTGACCCGAGCCCGCGACGCGATCAGGGCATGGCGGGCGGCGGGCGAGATGGACGCCGGCGAGGTGGTGGTGAACATCCACGGCGGCATCCATCGCATCACCGAGACGCTGGAGTTGGGTGCGGTGGACGGGGGCACGGAAGAGTCCCCCGTTATATGGCAGGCGGCCGGCACGGGGGAAGTGCGCTTTGTCGGCGCGACTGCGCTCACGGAATGGCAGCCGGTCAGCGATGTGCATATTCTGGAGCGGCTGCGGCCCGAGGCGCGCGGGCAGGTGCTGCAACTCGACCTGAAAGCGGCCGGCGTGGGCGAGTTTGGCATGCCGACGCCGGTGGGCGGCCACCGGGCCGAGCTCATTTACAACACCCAGTACATGGCGTTGGCGCGCTATCCCAACGAGGCCGGTTGGCTCAAGATTACCGACATTCCCCAAGGGGACACGCCGGTGGAAGGCCATAGCGCCAGCCATTACGGCCGTTTTGCCTACGACGACGAGCGGCCGGCGGCGTGGGCCGACGCGAGCGATGTGTGGGTGCACGGCTATTGGGTGCACGACTGGAGCGACCAGTATCACCGCGTCGAAACATTGGACCTGGAGAAGCGCGAGATTTACCCGGAGCTCCCCTACCACGGCTACGGCTACAAGAAGGGGCAGCGTTTCTATTTTTTAAACGTACTCGAAGAACTCGACGCGCCCGGCGAGTGGTTTTTGGATCGCGCCGGCGGCGTGGTCTACTTCTGGCCGCCCGACGATATGGAGGGGGCCGACGTTTTCTTTCCGCAGCTGGAAAAACCGATGCTGGTGCTGGGGGGCACCGAGCACGTGTCGGTGCGCCGCATCACTTTTGAGGCGGCGTTGGGAAAGGCGATTGTAGTCAACGGCGACCACAACGAGATTGCCGGCTGTACTATCCGAAACTTTGGCGCCGACACGGCGGTGGAAGTGCGGGGCAATAACAACACCATACGCAGCTGCGACATCTACGAGCTGGCCGGCACCGGCGTTTTGCTGGAGGGGGGCGACCGGCAGACGCTGACGCCGGCCCACAACGTGGCGATCAACAACCACATCCACCACGTGGGCCAGGTGTTTCGCACCTACCACGGCGCTTTTACGCTAAAGGGCGTGGGCCACCGCATCGCCCATTGCTGGATTCACGACCTGCCGCACCTGGCGGTGAACCACCGCGGCAACGACCACGTTATCGAATACTGCGAGGTGGAGCGCATCGCCCAGGAAACGGGCGACGTGGGGGCCACCTACACCAGCGCCGATTGGACCTATATGGGCCACGAGTTTCGCTACAATTATTTCCACGACATCCACGGCCCGGGGCGGATTGGCTGTTTTGTCATCTACCCCGATTTGCCGTGTGGTGGCATTTATCTGCACCACAATATTTTTTATGACGTGCAACAGATATTCCACACCAATAGCGGCCGCGCCATGGTCATAGAGAACAACCTGTTTTTAAAACACGGCCGCGCCATGAGCTTTAGCGTGTGGGGCGACGAGAAGATGTTTATGGAAGGCGGTCCCTGGAGGATGGTGGAGAACCTAAATTCCGTGCCCTACAATAAGCCGCCGTACAGTACGCGTTATCCGACTTTGTTGCAGTTGGAGGCCGACTTTGAGCTGGGGCCGGAGCAGATTTTGCAGCGCCAGCTTCCCAAAGACAATGTCATTCGCCGCAATGTCAGCTGGGGCGGCTTGTTTTTGGAAGTTGGAGCGCTGGCCACCCTCGACCACGTGCGGGTAGAGGAAAACGTCATTGCCAACGACGATTTGTTTAAGGGGTCTTTTGCGGGTGATGGGCAGCGCAAGAGTTATGCGAATGGGGATGCTGTCGCGCGCGCCATTTTTGCGGAGCGCGGCAATGTTATTGTGGACGGCGACCCGGGGTTTGGCGGTTTGCAAAGCCAGAATTTTCAGCTGAGTGCCGATTCGCCCGCCTGGGCGCTGGGTTTTGAGCCCATTCCCTTTGATTCGATAGGGCTCGTGGTGGACGAGTACCGCACGGCGCTGCCGCTGCGCGTTGCGGCGCCGGTCATTTCGCCCGAATCGCACGTCTTTGGCAACGTGCTCACCCTGGAGATATCGCCGTCGCCGCTGCCGGGCGGTCCCAAGGCGGTGATCACCTACACCCTGGACGGCAGCGAGCCGACGCCGGAGTCTGCGGTTTATTCGGGGCCGATCCAGATCACTGAAAGTGCGGTGCTCAAGGCGATGGCTTTTGCCAGCCGGGGCGACGATCGAGTGCAGTCGGAGGTGGTGAGTGAGACGTACGAGGTAGTCGATTTAGGCAAGGGGGCCGTTTATCTCAGCGATCTTACCGAGGAGGAGGTGTCGACCTATCCGGGGTGCTGGGCCAGGAACAAGAACTGGCGGGGCGAGATGATCAAACTGGGGGGGATGACGTACGAGAAAGGTTTGCTGGTACACCCGCGCGAGGTGGAAGGCGGCCCGGCACAGGGGCACGTGTTATACCGGCTGGACGGCGCCTTGAGCGCGGTAAAAGAATTTACCGCCACTATCGGCATCGACGACGACATGCTGAGCTACAACCTGGGCTCCTCCGCGTTTATTGTGGAGGTTATGCGTGGCGGCGTATGGAAGCGGATATTCGAAAGTGAGGTGTTGGTAGTAGGGGGGGAGCCGCAGGATATCAGAGTCGACATTGCCGGCGCCGAGCAGTTGCGCCTGGTCACCACGTCGGGCGGCGACGACATTGCCTGCGACCATTCGGTGTGGGCGCTGGCGGCGGTGAAGTAGGCGGGGTAAAATGGCTTCTTAGGTATTTTCTCATCTTTTCCAGATCTACTTGCCCGAGATACTATGGTGTATTACATTTTGTAATACAATGACTATTACTATTCGGCTCGACCCCAAACTGCAAAAAGAACTCGACCTCTACGCCCGGCGCGAGGGCATGACTCGGTCTGAGTTGGTCCGCGAGTGCATTCAGGAGTACATCGCGCAAAAAAAGCAGCGCGCCACCGCCTGGGAGTTGGGCCAGGATCTCTTTGGCAAACACGCCAGCGACCGCAGCGATCTCTCGACCAATCGCAAAAAAATCCTCAGAGAAAAACTGCGTGCCCGCCAAAACCGCCGTTGACGCCGGTCCCTTAGTTGCCCTCTTCAACCAGAAGGACGATCACCACCAAAAAGCCCTCGAGTTCTTAAAGAACTTCGAGGGCGAATTTGTCAGTACGGTTGCGGTAATTACAGAAGCGGCTTATCTCCTCGATTTCAGCAGCGCCGCCCAGGCCGATTTTATTCGCTGGGTCGCGGCCGGTGCGATTGAGCTGGTTCATCTAGAGAGCAGCGATCTCGAACGCATTGCTGCATTAATCGGCCAATACGCCGACTTGCCCATGGATTTTGCCGACGCCTCGCTGGTGGCTATTTGCGAACGTTTAGGTGTCCGTAGTGTAGCTACCCTCGACTCGGATTTTCACGTCTATCGGCTCGAAGGCAAAGACGCCTTTCAAAACGTCTTTCCTGTTATTTAAAGTGTATTTAAAGTGGTCAAATGGGCTTGCGACTGTTTGATCGCCTAATTGTCCCTATTCGTCGCGTTGAGGGCCCACTCGTTGTTGGACTGATCTCCCGCCACCGTCGTGCGGCACATGATGCGGGGCTGATCGACGGGGTAGGGGAGTCCGCGGTGTAGCACGCAGCGATTGTCCCAAATTACCACATCGCCCACCTGCCATTGGTGCCGGTACACTCTGTTATCCCGACAGGCGTTGGCGCAGAGCGAGCGCAGGAGGGCGCGGCCTTCTTCTACGTCTTCTCCCGCGATGTGGCTGGCGTGGCGCCCGATGAAGAGGTTCTTGCGGCCGGTGGCCGGGTGGGTGAGGACGACGGGGTGCTCGACCGGGGGGATGGCATCTAATTCTTCATCGGACATGATGTCGAGGCCGCCTATTTGCCCCTGGCTGTAGCGGAAGCTGTGCACCGCCCGCTTGTCGGCGAGCCAGTGTTTTTGGTCTTCGTCTAAAACGTCGTAGGCGGCGCGCATGTCGGCAAACTCGGTGTCGCCGCCCTCGCTCGGCACGGCTGCGGCGCGCAGCAGCGAGGCTTTGGCGGGGTTGCTTTTAAAGGAGCTGTCGCTATGCCAGATGCGATTGCCCTTATTGTGCAAAAAGCGCGAACTGCCCACCGGGTCGATGTTGCCGTCGGGATCTACATTGGAGGCCATGAAGATTTCGGGGAGTGTGCCTTCGACGGCCGTTGTTTGCAGGCGTTCGAGTTTGCCAAAGCGGCGGCTAAAGGCGATGTGGGCCTGGTCGTCGAGGTGCTGGCCGGGGAAAATCAGCACGGCGTGCTGGTGCCACGCCGCTTCTATTTGGGAAAAAGCGGCGTCGCTGAGGGCGCGCACGTCGACGTCGTGTACGGTGGCGGCCAGGGTGGCGTCGGTCGGTCGGATGTCCATGGCGTCGAGATTTCCTTTGAGATTCGTGGGGAAAGAAAAAATTAATATAAGTGTTTATTGACCCGGCGTCTTAAAGGACCCTATATGATCTTTTAAATCGAGTTTTTATCTTTAACGCTTAAAGGATCTCATGACTTCGTTTACTTTTCTCATCGCCGGCTGCGGCAGCGCCGGCCGCCACGTGGCGCAGGTGGCCGCCCACGACGGCCGGGGCCAAATTGCCGCGCTGGTCGACCCGCAGCTGGAGCCAATAGAGCAATTGCAGGAACTCTATCCCGACGCCCTTATTGGCGACGACTTTGGCACCGTGCTCAAGGCGACCCGGCCCGACGTGGTGGTGGTGGCCGGTCCCGACCACCTGCATGCCGACCAGACGCTGCTGGCATTGGAGCACGGTTGCCACGTGCTGGTCGAAAAGCCGCTGGCCACCACTGTTGCCGACGCCCGCCGCGTGGTGGAGGCCGCCGAGCGCTCCGACCGCCAGGTGATGACCGACCACACCATGCGCTATATGCACCCCTGGGGGCAGATGGCGCGCGCCGCGCAAGAGGGGCAGATCGGCGAGATCTTCTTTATTCAGGGCGACTATATTCACGACATGTGGAGCTATTACGCCGAGGAAGGCTCAAGCCACACGCCCTGGCGCGCCGACCCGCAATACCCCCAGAACATCTTGCTGGGCGGCGGCTGTCATCCCATCGATTTAATTCTGTGGACCATCGACAGCCCGGTTGAGGAGGTTTTTGCCTACGCCAATAAAATGAACGTGCCCGAGTTCCCCTCGGAAGATTGTTATATCCTCAGCTTGCGCTTTGCCGGCGGCGCGCTCGGCAAGGTTTTTGTCAGCAGCGGTTGTTCGGGGCACGGCATGGGCGGGGGGTTTTTGGCCGCGTACGGGAGCGAAGGGTCGTTGTGGCAGGGGCGGCTCTACCGGCGCGGCGCCGAGCCGGTGGCTTTTGCCGAAGAGTCCGGCGAAGTGGTGGGCGGCCACGGCTGGGCCGGGGCGGTGGTGGATTTTCTCGACGTTTTGGAGGGGAAGAAACCCAACCCCATCACGGCGCGCTTTGGCGCCAAAACCGTGGCGGTGTGCGAGGCGGCTTTTGCATCGATGGCCAGCGGCAAGCCGGAGCGGCCGGAGGATTTTTAGCGGTCAAGAAGAGACGTTAAACAGTTTGGCCGCGTTGTTCCAGAATATATCTTCCACGGCGCTGTCGCTGAGCCGCTCGGACCAGCAGGCCCATTTGAGCGAGCGCAGGTGTTCGAGGCCGACCAGCACCGGCTTGATGGTCAGGTGTTTCTCTTCCCATACGGGGCTGTCGTTGTAGAGCCACAGGAAGGTGTCGGCGGTGCCTACCGAGCGCCCCCGGTCGTGGCTGGCCGCCATGTCCGACCCGTACAGGAGTTTTTCGTGTCCCAGGATGCGGATGATGGCCTGGTGCGCCATTTGTTCGCAATTGGCGCTCGAGTCGCAGTAGAGGTTGTCCAGTCCGGTCAGTTGTGCCAAACCTTCGAGGGCGTGGGCGGGCTGGAAGGCGCGTGCGGAATGCGCCAGGATCATTTTCATGTTGGGGTAGGTCTCGCAATAATGGCGGATCCACTTGATGTTTTCGGGGTCGGCCACGGCGCGCGACCGCACCATGTGCAGGGTGATGGCTAGGCCTTCCTGGTCGGCGATTTTGATGAAGCTCTCGGGCAGGTAATCGGGGATGTGGGCCTCCCAGGTGGGTTTGACGTTGGAATAGGTGTGGTAACACTTGAGGCCAGAGGCGCCCAGCCGCTTTACTTCGTCGCGGATCCACTCGGGGTCGTCGTCGGGTTTGGTGAAGAAAGACCAGCGGAAATCGGGGTGCGATGCGGCGGCGTTGGCCGTCCATTGGTTGGCCTTGGGCAGTTTTTGCGGGTCGCGGGTGGAGGGGATGAATAAGGCAGCCATGCGCCGGCCCGGGTGCAGGTCTTCCATGAGGCTCAGGTATTCGTCGTAACCTACGGTGGCGATTTCGGCAAAGAAATCGGGCAAGGTCATGTGGTCGCGGTGCCAGACGTGGCAGTGGCCGTCAAAGACGCGGTCGGGGATAAAGGAGGCCAACTCGCGTTCGAAGAATTCTCTGTCTTCGTCGCGGGCCTGGCCGACATTGATGGCTTCGGTCATGGTGTTGTCTCGGCGGTTAATTATAAAAGGGGAAATTAAGAAGCATTGCTAAACTATATCTTCAACACGGTGCGTTCTTCAATCTGTTGCCAGTCGATCTCGCGGCCCAATCCCGGCGTTTGTGGTACATACATGTAGCCGTCTTTGACCTGGGTGGTGTCTTTGATCAGGTCCGAGAAAGCGGCCTCCAGCGAGCGGTCCTTGCTGGACGACTGCCAGGCGCCCACTTCCCACCAATCGTCGTTGCGAATGGCCGCCACCACATGCGGGTTGCCGCCGTGGCAGTTCTTGCCGAACATCTCGGCGAGGTTGGCCAGCTTCATCTGGCCGGTGATGCCCAGCCCGGTCTGGCGCACGATGTCTATGGCATCGGCGGCCAGGTAGGGGGTGGCCTGATAGGGGTTGCCGGGGACGGATTCCAGCGCCATTACCGGCAGATCGAGGGCGGCGGAGAGTTGTTTTAGCCCGTTGATATCAAATTCCTGTAAGGGTTCTTCAATCCACAGATAATCCAGTTCTTCGAGCCGGCGCCCGACGGCGACGGCGTCTTCGAAGGAGTATTGTTGCACCGGGTCGTGCATCAGCACCAGGTCGTCTCCCACCAGGTCGCGAATCTCCTTGGCCAGCGCCAGGTTGGTGTCCATGCCCAGCATGGAGTGGTCTTTGAAGCCTTTGAAGCCTTCGTCCACGGCGCGCTGCACCGACTTCAGGGTGTCTTCAAAGGGGACGCTCGTCTCGGTAAAATAGGCCGGCACGCGGTCGCGAAAGCCGCCCAGCAATTTGTGCACCGGCAGTTTGGCGCAGAGGCCGGCCAGGTCCCACAGCAGGGTGTCGATGAGGGCGATGGGGGCGGTGGAGGGCATGTGGAAATAGCGCCGCGCCATCCACATTTTGTGCCAGAGGTACTCGCGGTTTAAGGCGTCGGTGCCCACCAGTTCGGGTTCCCACTGGAGCTTGAAGGTGTGCGCCTCCCACTCCAGGTGTTCGCGCCCCCAGCTGGTCGAGAATAGACCGCAGGTTTCGATGTTGGCATCGGTGCGCAGGCGCAGCAGACAGGCGTAGGCGGGCCGGGCGTCGAGGCGGATGCCCTCGCCGTCGAACAGGCGGTGGCCAAAGCGCACTTTGTGCGACTGGGGGTATTCCCGCATGGTGCGCAGCGGCCGCCATTCGGGTTCGACGGGGTCGCTTTTGAGGATGTGGAAGTCGAGTGCTTCGATTTGCATGGTGGTCTCTTGGCTTGGGGTTTTCCCGGATTAGAGGATATTGCGCGGGGGCCGGTGGACTGTTGGATTGTGGATGGGATGTATAAAAGACTTTTTGGGGCGGCTAGTCAAATTGGGGAAATGGAGAGGCTTGCCGGAAAGGCCGCTTCTTTTTTTCTAGGCGGCGCCTGGTTTTTAGTTTTTTGAGGCTTTTCTTGGAGCCCCCGGGCAGTTTTCTGACTTAGTAGTGGATACATGCCAAAAATACCTTGGATCGAGGCTATGAGATTTTGATCGATCTATGTTGCAGCAGTATATGGCCACATTGAGTAGTTCCTGCATTTTTACAAGTGTCTTGTAAATTTGCCTGTTGTTGTTTCCTTGACCTGATTTCTTTACAATCCCATACTTAGCGCCAGGAGGCCATTAACCGCCTCGTTTTAAAACAATTCAGACATTGGAAAGAGGCATGTTCACCAGGTACGACCCCGAAAAACACTTCGAAATCGTCGACGACCAGCCCCAGTATTTCCTCGACGACACCATTATCGAATGGGTCAAAAACATCAAGCGCACCCAGCACGTCGCCGCCAAGTACGAGGGCAATCCGGTTATCCGCCGCGACCAGCCCTGGGAGGGGTGGCCGCATTTTAATACCACCGTGACGCTGTTGCAGGACGAGGACGGCCGCTTTCGCTGCTGGTACACCGACTTTTCGAATTTGAGCTTTGCAGGGGGTGGGGCCGACGCCCTCTACAAACCAAAGTTGAGCTACGCCGAATCGGCCGACGGGGTGCAGTGGGAAAAGCCGGCGCTGGGCATGGTGCAGGTGGACGGCAAAGACACCAACCGGCTCGACTGGGAGGCGGCGCCCGGCGACCCGGTGGCGCTGTCGGTGATTCGCGATGCGGCCGACCCCGATCCGCAGCGGCGCTACAAAATGGCCTACCTGCCCGAGGCGCACAATATCAACGTGCCCAAGCGCACAGTGATGGCGCACGCCCACTCGCTGGGCCTGTGCATCGCCTATTCGGCCGACGGTTTGCACTGGACCCACGAGCCCGCCAACCCGGTGCTGAAGGTGTGGGGCAGCGACGTGCTGACCTTGACTTACGACGCCGAGCGCCAGCGCTACGTGATCTACGGGCGCGTGCACTACGCCGCCGAGTCGGGCAACCCCGGCGCCGACCAGTGGTTTAGTCGCTATTACCCGGCCCAGCCCAACGGCTGGATTCCCAAGCGCGCCATCTACCGCATCGAGAGCGCGGACCTGGTCAATTGGTCGCAGCCGCAGCGCGTGCTGGCGCCCGGGCCGCTGCACAACCTCGACGACCAGTTCTATGCGATGGCCTATTTCAGGCTGGGCCGCTACCACTGCGCCCTCATGCCGGTTTTCCACACCGTCGACAACACCAAAGACGTGGAACTGGTGTACAGCCACGACGGCATCGAGTGGCAGCACTTTGCGCGCGGCCCGTGGGTGATTGAACGCGGCGGCGAAGGGGCGTGGGACGAGTTTCAGGTCGACACGGTGATTCCGCCGGTGCGGGTGGGCGACCGGCATCTGGTTTTTTACGGCGGCGCCGACTTCCACCACGACTGGGCCATGGTGGGAAAGGGTCAGGGCCTAGACACGCCCGAGGCCGACTACACCTTGGAGCAGTTGAACGAGTGTTTGGGGTTGGCGGCGTTTCGCGCCGACGGCTTTGTGTCGCTGGACGCCGGGCTGCGCGAGGGCATTGTCAACACCATGCCCATGTTTTCGGCCGGCGAGCAGTTGATCATCAACGCCCGCTGTGCAAAAAACGGCTATATAGATGTAGAGATGGCCGACGTGATGGACGAAGTGTGGCAGGGTTTTTCGCGCGCTGATTGCGAGCGCTTTACGGGCGACGACACCGACCACGTGGTGCGCTGGAAGGGGCAGCCGGGCGTCAACCGGGCGCCGGGGTACACGCGGGTGCGGTTTTACATGAAGAACGCCGAGTTGTATTCGTTCAGGATTGCCGACCGATGAAGGGGTTATTGCCAAAACGGGATACGGACGTTAGTGTCCAATAGACAAATAACAGATGAGGTGAGAGGTGAAGGATCTACAGGAACTTTTGGAATTCGCTACCGAGGCGGCCTGGCAAGCGGGGCGCATTACGCTGGGATATTTTCAAACCGGAGTGGCCGTCGAGTCTAAGGCCGACGATTCCCCGGTGACCATTGCCGATAAAAACGCGGAGTTGAAGTTGCGCGAGATGATCAAGGCGCGCTATCCCGATGACGGCATCATTGGCGAGGAGCACGGCGAGGAAGAGGGGACGAGCGGGCGGCGCTGGATTATCGACCCGATCGACGGCACCAAGGCGTTTGTCGCGGGGGTGCCGCTCTACGGGACGCTGGTGGGGGTGGAGATTGACGGGGAGCCGTCCGTTGGCGTGGTGTATTTGCCCGGCGCCGACGAGATGACCTGCGCCGCCAAGGGGTTGGGATGCTGGTGGAACGGCAAACGCTGTCGCGCCTCGGCGACGAGCCGGGTGGAGGACGCGCTGGTGATTGTGACGGAGCAGAAGTCGTTCGACCAATACAAACCGGGCAAGGCGGACGGGCTGATTGAAAAGGCGCGATTGGTGCGGGGTTGGGGGGACTGCTACGGGTATGTGATGGTGGCGACGGGGCGGGCCGACGTGATGCTGGACCCGATCATGGCGGTGTGGGATTGCGCCGCCCTGGCGCCGATTATGGAAGAAGCGGGGGGGACGTTTACCGACTGGCAGGGCAATGCGACGATTTGGGGGGAAGAAGCGGTGGGCACCAACGGGGTGTTGTTTGACGAGGTGATGGGGATGATCAAGTAGCGGCGGGGCGTGTCAGGGTGAGCCCCCCTCTTCGATTTGCTCAAAAGCGGTATAGGGATAGCCAAGAAATCATTTGA